>CAMFSB010000194.1 GCA_945982465.1 uncultured Faecalibacterium sp.
AGGAATTTGAGACAGCCTCCACCATCAAAACCTACATTCTGGCGGCGCTGTATTATCAGGCGGAGCACGGCTGCGCCGATCTGGATGAGGTGATCGAATACCGGCCCGGGCATTTTGTGGACGGCTCGGGCATGCTGCGGGCGCTTGGTGTGGGCGCAAAGCTCAAAGTGCGCGACACCGCCACCCTGATGATCATCTGCTCGGACAACATTGCCACCAATATGATCATCGACTATCTGGGGCAGGACACCATCAACCGGCTGATCCATGAGCAGTTCGGCTGCCCGTGCACCGTGCTGCACAACCCGCTGCACTTTGACCGCTACGACAAGCTGGGCACCACCACCCCGCGGGAGTATGCGTCCATGTTCACCCGGCTGGCCAGGGGCGAGCTGGTCAGCCCGGCGGCCAGCGCCGAAATGCTGGGCATCTTCCGCCAGCAGCATTACAATAACATGCTCACCCACGACTTCCCCCAGTATTATCTGGACACGGAGGAAACCGGCGACGAGCAGTTGATCTGGGTGGCCAGCAAAAGCGGCAGCATGAACGCCTGCCGCAACGACGGCGGCATCGTCCACACCCCCTACGGCGATTACGTGATCGTGCTGATGCACAAGGATTTCCACGATATCATCGAGTACAGCGAGCACCCGGCCATGGTGTACGGCGCGCGCGTTTCCCGCATGATCCTGGATCAGGTGCTGGCCTGCGAGGGCAGCCTGTACAGAGACTGAAGGCAGGCGAACACGGTTTTTATGCAAGCGGTTTCTCTTTCGCCGGCCATGATGGCCTTTCTGGTCTGCATGACGGGCCTGGCCGGCTTTGTGGACAGCGCCGCGGGCGGCGGCGGGCTGATCAGCCTGCCGGCCTACCTGTTCGCGGGGCTGCCGGCACACTATACCTATGGCACCAACAAGTTCAGCGCGGCCTGCGGCACCACCCTTTCCACCGCGCAGTTTTTCAAAAACGGGGCGATGGACCTGCGCGTGGGCCTGCTGGCGGCGGCCGGCAGCTTTGCGGGCAGCGCGGCGGGCGTGCAGCTGGTGCTGGTGCTGCCCGACGCCGCGCTGCGGGCCATGATGCTGGTGATCCTGCCGGCGGCGGCCGGGGTGATTTTGTGGCGGCGCGACCTGCCGGACGAAAACCGGGACAACGGCGTGCTCCCCCGCAAAAAGGCCCTGACAGCGCTGGCCATCGGCCTGGGCATCGGCTGCTACGACGGGCTGTTCGGCCCGGGCACGGGCACCTTTGCGATCCTGGCATTTTCCACCGTGATGGGCTTTGATCTGCGCCGGGCGGGCGGCAACGCCAAGCTGCTCAACCTGGCCAGCAATTACGCCAGCCTGATCACCTACCTGGCCAGCGGGCTTGTGGTATTTTCCATCGCCATCCCCTGCGCGCTGTCAAATTTGCTGGGCAACTGGCTGGGCGCGCATCTGGCGCTGAAAAACGGGGCCAGGTTCATCCGCCCCATGCTGCTGTGCGTGCTGAGCCTGCTGCTGTGCAAGGTGGGCTTTGAAACATTTTTCTGACTAAACCGCCCCTCGCGGGGCCGAAACGGGCGCAGCGCCCGGAAAGGAGAGGTACCGGTATGGCACTGGATTATCGCGCCTGCGCGCAGGCGATCTGCACCCATGCGGGCGGCAGCGGCAACATTTTGTCGGCCCAGCACTGTGCCACACGGCTGCGGCTGACCATTGCGGACGACGCCAAAGTGGACCGCAAGGCGCTGGAACGCACCGAGGGCGTGCAGGGCGTGTATGCCGCCGAGGGCCAGCTGCAGCTGATCCTGGGCACAGGCGCCGTGAACAAGGTCTACCACGCGTTCATGCAGATCCCGGGGATGCTGGCCGAGCCGGCCGCCAGGCCGGAACAGGCCCGCCGCACGCTGGCGATGCGCATCCTGAAAACGCTGGGCGACATTTTCGGGCCGATCCTGCCCGCCATTGTGGCGGCGGGGCTGATGGTGGGGCTGCTGCATGCGGCCGGGCAGCTGTTCCCGGCGTTTGCGGCGTCGGACTGGTATGACCTGCTGGACCTGATCGCCTCCACGGCGTTCGACTATCTGCCGGTGCTCATCGCCATCAGCGCGGCGCGGAATTTTGGCGGCAACCTGTATCTTGGGGCGGTGGTCGGCCTGTGTATGGTGCACGCCGACCTGCTGGACGCCTGGGCGTCGGGCAGCTACGGCGCGCAGCCGCCCATGTGGCATCTGATGCTGACCGATGTGCCCCGGGTGGGGTACCAGGGCCATGTGATCCCGATCGTGCTGGCGGTGTGGATCCTGTGCCGGCTGGAGCAGTGGCTGCACCGGCATGTGCCGGAAATGCTGGATCTGTTTGTCACACCGCTGGTGTCGGTGCTGGTCAGTCTGCTTTTGACCTTTACGGTCATCGGGCCGGCGGTGGCGGCCGCGGAGCTGGCGTTTCTGGGCCTGGTGCGGCTGCTGCTGGTGGGGTCGTACGGGATCGGCTCGCTGGTTTTGGGCACGATCTACCCGTTGACGGTGGTGTGCGGGCTGCACCATATCTATGACCTGATCGAAGCCGGCATGGTGGCGGAGCGCACGCTCAATCTGCTGATGCCCATTGCGTCCTCCGCCAACATTGCGCAGGCCGGCGCCTGCATTGCCGTGGCGGTGAAAACGCGGGACCGGCGGCTGCGCGCCATGGCCACGCCCGCGGCGTTTTCGGCGGTGCTGGGCATCACCGAGCCGGCGATCTTCGGCATCAACCTGCGCTTTGTGCGGCCGTTTGTGTGCGCCATGGCAGGCGGCGGCGTGGGCGCCATGTTCGGCGCGCTGACCGGCGTGGGCGCCACGGCCTACGGCATTTCAACGCTGCCGGGCATTCTGCTGGTGCCAAGCGGCCACCGCCTTTTGTACCTGGTCATGCTGCTGATCGCGGGCGCGACCGCCTTTTCGCTGACAGTGCTGGCCTGGCAGGAGGATCAGGCACCCCGCGGCACGGTCATCCGCTGCAAACAGGGGGCGGTCCGCCAGCCGGTGCCGGGCGAGGTGATCACGCTGAGTGAAGTGCCGGACGATGTGTTTTCGGCGGGGATGCTGGGCCCGGGCGTGGGCATCCGGCCGGCGGACGGCGTGGTCTACGCGCCCATTGACGGCACGGTGATCTCGCTGGCGCCGACCGGCCACGCAGTCGGCCTGCGCAGCGACAGCGGCATGGACGTGCTGATCCATATCGGGATCGACACGGTCGAAATGGCGGGCAGCGGCTTCTGCGCGCTGGTGCGGCAGGGCGATACGGTCGCCGCGGGGCAGAAGCTGGTGACCTTTGACCGACGGAAGATCCGGGCGGCGGGCCACGCCGATGTGGTGGCCGTGGTGCTGGCCAACGGCATGAACTGCCAGAATGTGGAGACCGGCCTGCTGCCGGAACAATAAAACAAAAACGGCCCGCGGCCGGGGCAAACGCTCCGGCCGCGGGCCGTTTTGCGGTTTTGGACAGGGTGGCGGCTCAGCCTGCGTCCACGCCCTCAAACTGGCTGTTGTACAGCGTGGCGTAAAAGCCGCCCTTGGCAAGCAGGGCATCGTGGCTGCCCTGCTCGATGATGTGGCCGTCTTTCATCACCAGGATCACATCCGCCTCCCGGATGGTGGAAAGCCGATGCGCCACAATAAAGCTGGTGCGCCCGGCCATCATGCGGGCAAAGGCCTTTTGGATGCGCACCTCGGTGCGGGTGTCGATGCTGCTGGTGGCTTCGTCCAGAATCAGCATGGGCGGCAGGCACAGCATCACGCGGGCAATGCACAAAAGCTGCTTTTGCCCCTGGCTGATGTTGCCGCCGTCCTCGGCGATCACGGTGTTGTAGCCGTCGGGCAGGCGCTTGATAAAGCTGTGGGCGTGGGCGGCCCTGGCCGCGGCAATTACTTGCTCATCGGTGGCGTCGGGCTTGCCGTAGGCGATGTTTTCGCGGATTGTGCCGGCTTTTAACCAGGTGTCCTGCAACACCATGCCGTAGCTGCGCCGCAGCGAAGCGCGGGTCACCTGCCGGATATCCTGCCCGGCGGCGCGGATGACACCGCCGTCCACATCGTAATAGCGCATCAGCAAATTGATGAGTGTGGTTTTGCCGCACCCGGTGGGCCCCACAATGGCAATGCGCTGGCCGGGCTGCACATCCAGGCTCAGCCCCTCGATCAGCGGCCGGTCGGGCACATAGCGGAACGAAACATCCTGCAGCTGCACATGGCCGTCGGGCACAAGGACAGCGGCGTTTTCGGCCTCGGGCGTTTCGTCGGCGGCGTCCAGCAGCTCGAACACGCGGGCGGCGCAGGCCAGGGCGGTCTGCAGCGCGGTCACCACGCCGGCACGGGCGTTAAGGGGCTGGGTGGC
>CAMFSB010000195.1 GCA_945982465.1 uncultured Faecalibacterium sp.
CTCGAAGTTGGTCTGGGGCGTGGAACGTTCTGCGAGTCGGGGCGGAGCATCAGTCTGACGGGGCTGGCCGCGGAACATCCTCGGGGCACGGCCCGGCTTTGCCGCTGGAAAGGCAGGTCGTATGAAAGCCACCATTGTGATCCCCAACCTGAACGGAAAGGGCTGGCTGCGCGATTCCATCGAGTCCATCTGGGCGCAGACCGAGCAGGACTTTGAGCTGATCGTTGTGGATAACGGTTCCACCGATGAAAGCCTGGCCGTTGCCCGCAGCTACTGCGGCCGCCCCCGCTACCGCCTGATCGAAAACGCCGTCAATACCGGGTTCTCCCACGCAGTGAACCAGGGTATCCGCGCCAGCCAAAGCGAGTATGTGGTGCTGTTCAACAACGATGCGTTCGCCGAGCCGGACTGGCTGGAACAGCTGCTCCGCGCGGCGGAAAGCGACAAGCGCATTTTTGCGGTGCAGAGTTTGATGATCCGCCACTTTGAACGGGAACTGGCCGACGATGCGGGCGATTATGTGAACCTGATCGGCTTTGCGGCCAAGCGGGGCGACGGCCGGCGTGCCAGTCGCTACACCCGCCAGCAGCGCATTTTTTCTGCCTGCGGCGGGGCGGCGCTGTACCGCAAGGCCATTCTGGACGAGATCGGCCTGTTTGACGAGACCTTTTTCGCCTATTTTGAGGATGTGGATCTTTCGTGGCGGGCCAACAACGCGGGCTACAAGAACATCCTGTGCCCCGCCGCCAAATGCTACCACATCTGCGGGGCCACCACCGGCGCCGTGCGGTACAACGGCTTCAAAAGCACCCAAAGCGGCCGCAACAGCATTCTGCTGCCCTACAAAAACGAGCCGCTGGCCATGCTGCTTTTAAACTTTGTGCCGCTGGCGCTGGGCTACGCCCTCAAAACCTATGCGTTCCGCCGCAAGGGCTTTGCCAAAGAGTGGGACCAGGGCATGCGCGAGGCCTTTGCCCTGCTGAAACAGGGCAAGGTGCAAAAGCGGCCGTTTTACTGGCGCGACCTGCCGCATTACATTTTGATGGAGCTGTGGATGCTCTGGAACATGGTGCCGTACCTGTGGTACCGCCTTGTGGTGGTGCGCTTTGACCTGAAATAAGTGCCGGGAGACCTTGCCATCGGATCGGGCGCGGCCGCCGTGCCGCGCACCACGAAAACGCTGTAAAAAGGAGGAACCGGCATGAAACGCAGTGAGATCAACCGCGCGCTGCGCGAGATGGAGGCCATGTGCCAGACATACCGCTGCCCGCTGCCGCCGTTCTGCGGCTTTACGCCGGAGCAGTGGCGCACGCTGGGCCACGAATACGACGAGGTGCGGGACTGCCGGCTGGGCTGGGATATCACCGACTACGGCCAGGAGCGCTTTGACGAGCTGGGCTTTTCCCTCATCACGATCCGCAACGGCCGCCGGGACATGGCCGAGTGTTACCCCAAGGTGTACGCGGAAAAGCTGCTTTACCTGAAAGAGGGCCAGTACGCGCCGAACCATTTTCACTGGTTCAAAACCGAGGACATCATCAACCGGGGCGGGGGCAACGTGCTGATCCGTGTGTACAACGCCCGGCCGGACGAAACGGTGGACCGCGAGACCCCTGTGACCGTGCAGACCGACGGCCGCTGCTGCACCGTGCCCGCCGGCACGCAGATCCGGCTGACGCCCGGCGAGAGCATTTTTATCCGGCAGTACCTCTACCACGACTTTACGGTGGAGCCGGGTACCGGGCCGGTGCTTCTGGGCGAAGTGAGCCAGTGCAACGACGACGAGCACGACAACCGCTTTGACCCGCCGATGGGCCGCTTCCCCGTGATCGAGGAGGACGAGCCGCCCTACCGGCTGCTGTGCAGCGAATACCCGCCCGCCCCCTGACCGGGCGGCGGTTCCTCTTTTGGGCGCCCGCGCACCGGCGCAAGCCGGCACGGCCCCGTTTTGCGGCCCGCAGCCTTCCCAAATCATCCAAAGGCGGCAGCCCCGGCCGGGGCTGCCGCCTTTTTTGCGCCGTTGGGTGCGCGGCCGGGCGTGGGGTGCGCCGCCGGCGCTGCAGCTTTTTTGCCGCAAACGCCCTGAACCCCTGCAAAAACCTGCGCGCAGGCTATTGACAGACGTGTGATTACTGTATATACTGTTTATGTACAGTAGCTACAAGGAGTACAACTTCCATGGAGATCATTATCCGCAACGCATCCGGTCAGCCGATCTATGACCAGATCTGCACACAAATCAAAAATCAGATCATCTCGGGGGCTTTGGCGCCCGGGCAGGCGCTGCCATCCATCCGTGCGCTGGCAAAGGACCTTCGCATTTCGGTGATCACCACCAAGCGCGCTTACGACGAGCTGGAGGCCGAGGGCTTTTTGTACACGGTGGCGGGCAAGGGCTGCTTTGTGGCCGAAAAAAACACCGAGCTGATCCGGGAGGGGCAGCTGAAGGAGATCGAGGAGCACATGGCCAAGATCGCGGAGCTGGCCGCCGGGTGCGGCCTTTCCGACGGCGAAGTGCTGGAGATGTTCCGCCTGATGCTGCAAGAGGATTGACGCTATGAACGCATTTGAGATCGAGCATGTGAGCAAGCAGTACCCGGGCTTTGCGCTGCAGGATGTAAGCCTGACGCTGCCCTCCGGCTGCATTCTGGGCCTGGTGGGCGAAAACGGCGCGGGCAAAAGCACCACCATCCGCCTTTTGATGAACACGATCCAGCGGGACACCGGCCGCATCCGGGTGCTGGGCACGGATGTGGACAGCCCGGAGTTTGCCGCCGTCAAGGAGGACGTGGGCATTGTACTGGACGAGGCCTATTTCCCCGAGGTGCTCAGCGCCCGGCAGATCGGCCATGTGCTGCGCCGGCTGTACCGCCGGTGGGACAGCGCCGTGTACGAGCGCTACCTGAAGCGCTTTGGCCTGCCGGACAAACGCCCGTTCAAGGATTATTCCCGCGGGATGAAGATGAAGCTGGCCATTGCGGCGGCGCTGAGCCATTCGCCCAGGCTGCTGGTGCTGGACGAAGCCACCAGCGGGCTGGACCCCATTGTGCGGGATGAGATTCTGGATCTCTTTATTGAGTTCACCCGGCAGGAGGAGCATTCCATCCTTTTGTCGTCCCACATCACCAGCGATCTGGAAAAGGGGTGCGACTACATCGCGTTTTTGCACCAGGGCCGGCTGTATTTCTGCGAAGAAAAGGACCGCCTGGCCGAGGAATACGGCATTGTCAGCGGCAGCGCGGCCCAGCTTGCCGCCCTGCCGGACGGGGCGGTGCTGCGCACCCAGGCCGGGCCTTACGGATCGCGGGCGCTGGTGCGCCGGGCGGCGATCGGCCGGCTGGGCGAATTGCCCATCGAGCCGGCCAGCATCGAGGACATCATGCTGTTTACTGTGAAAGGGGTGGAGCGCGTATGACCGGCCTTTTACTGAAAGATCTTTACACACTGGGCCGCCAAATGCGGATCTATATCCTGCTGATCCTGATCTTTGCCCTGCTGCCCGGCAACACGCTGTACGCCTTTGCCATCATGTACGCGGCCATGCTGCCCTACACCGCCCTTGCCTACGATGAGCGCAGCCACTGGATCCAGCTGGCGCGTATGATGCCCTGCACGACGATGCAGCTGGCAGCCTGCAAGTACGTGCTGGGCTGGCTGGCCGTGGCCGTGGCCACCGTGTTTACAGCTGTGGGCACGGCGCTGTCCCCGCTGTGGGGCGTTGCCCGCCAGGAGGCGCTGGACCATCTGGTCAGCCTGCCCGCCCTGATCGGGGCCGCCCTGCTGATGATGGCGGTGTCGCTGCCGCTGATGTTTCGCTTTGGGGTGGAACGGGGCCGCAGCCTTTTCTGGATTTTTCTGATCGTGTTTGCGCTGGCTGTACCGCTGCTGGCCGCCCAGTCCTCCGGTTCGGGCGGCGAAAGCCCCGTCGTATTCTGGCTGATCGCCGCAGGGCTGCCGGCCGCCGGTATTCTGGCGCAGCCGGTGTCCATCGCGCTGTCGGCCAAATGGCTGGCAGCCAGCGAGCGCTGACCGGCCCGTTATAAAAAAATGCCGCCGCGGCCCGGGAGAGCGTTCTCCTGCGGCCGCGGCGTTTTTTTGCGGTATTCGGTTCAGCGGTGGGCGCGCAGCGGGTCATCGCCCTCAAACTCCACAAACACATCCCGCTTGCGGGTCAGCTTGCCGGTCTCGCCCACGCGGGAGCGCTCGTACTCGCCGCCGGGCACCTGGCAGCGGCGCTGCCTGCCTTCCTGATTGCGGTTGGTGATGAAATGGGGGTCGCCGGTTGTATCCATCGCCGCAACGGTGAGCTGCTCGGTCACTGCCTGGCTGCCGCTCTGAGCCAGGAGTGGCCGG
>CAMFSB010000196.1 GCA_945982465.1 uncultured Faecalibacterium sp.
ACTCTGGACTTTGGGCGCTATTTTCTTGGCAAGCTATTTTGCAGCAACCCTTAACGGAATGATCTTGTGCGGCTGCACAGGTTGTTTTTATCAGATTTGGATGTCGCGCCAGAGCAGGCCGCGGGTATCCTCTGCCCAGATATACTGCTCCATGTATTCGCCGCGGAATTCCGGCTTGCCGGTTTTGAGGTAGCTGTAAAAGTCGCAGTCCAGCTTTTCCGTGTTCAGCAGGTAGGTATAGTTGCTTTGCTCCAGAACCGCGCCCGCGCCGGCGTTTTCCAGCGATTGGCGCAAGTCCAGGATCAGCTGGCGCAGGTAAATCTGCTGCTATTCCACCTCGTCCCTGTCCATCCACACCCGCCGACCTGAAGCAGCAGCTGCGCGATGCAGAGTACCGAGGTGCCGATGCAGCACCAGGCAAAGACCCGCCGACTGGCAGGGTTGACGCGCCATTCGATGGATTTGATCAGCGGCACAAGGCCGATCATCAGTATCCCGGTCGAAATATAAAACGCCAGGACCGGCTTTTCCGGCATGAAAAACGGCGTAAACCGGGTATCGTTGAGCCGCCACAGCCCCACCATGACCGAAAACAGGCCCAGCGCCGCAAGATTTTCGCCATCGCGCTTTTTCATCTGATTGTAGATCGCAACACAAAAGAAAACAATCCCAACCAAAACCGCCATAACACCCAGAACAAGCTGGGGCAGATCGCGCTCAAGGCGGTCGACGAATATTTCAAACGGAGAACCAACCAAAAACTCGACCGGACGATCGCGGACGCTCTCATACGCCGGCGTGATCTCCACCCGGATCTCCCTGCCTGCATCCTCGCGGTAAAGAGGGATCATGGTCCAGTTGCTGCCGATGGTCTTGACGAATTGTTCCCCAGAGGGCTGCAGACTGTAAACAGGCCGGCCGTCGATCGATACCTCCACATATTGATGCACCGTATAAAACGCCAGGTAGTCGTTTGCCGCAAGCTCTTCACCGATGACAAAGGTATATTCTTTCACGATCCCGATGGGCGTTCCGGTTCTTTCGGTCTCCCGGCAAACAGAATCCTCCACAACGGTAATGCTACTGCCTGGCCTGTACTGCTGAACTTTGTAGTTGGCTTTTACGCCAATCGCGATCAGCATCGCCAGCAGCAAACAGCCCGCAGCGACCGATATCGCCAAAGCTGCGCTTGACAGCCGCGAGGTCGTTTTTGGTTTGGCCGCCCTTTCCCGATCCGGCATAAAGCACCGCCTTTCTGTAAAGCGCTGTTATAAAAGTAAGCCCCGGGCGGAAAACATCCGCGGAGCATACGCACATTTCCCGTCCGAGTCCTTCAAGGCCGGGCGGAGATTTTTCATGCTCAAAACACCCTGCCGCTTTGTGATGCCAGTGCTTCGCGCCTCTGTGCGTTTTGCTTCCTCAATTTTTCCTTTTTCACCATTTATTATTATAACCATTGTTTTTCCATCCATCAATATGGAAATGGGCGCATGCCTTTGCAGAGGTTTTTGCAGGTGGGGTTGCAGGGCTTTCCCCGTATCGTTTGTGCCGGGCGGTGTTGTGCCCGCCGCTGCCCGGCGGCAGGGCTTCGCCCGGAAGAATGTGTTTCCAGATATTTTCCCGCCCTGCGAAAACAAGCCCTGTTTATCGGACTTTCCTTGTGATATACTGGTTTCAGACTGGGGGAAGGCAAACGATGGAGCATCCTGTATTTTTAGCGCACATTGCAAACGACGGCCGCAAACAAACGGTAGAAGAACACCTGGCCGGCACCGCCCGGCGCAGCGAGGCCTTTGCCGCGGAGTTCGGCGCTGGGCCGTTCGGCAGACTAGCCGGGCTGGCCCATGATATCGGAAAAAACTCGCAGGCGTTTCAGCAGCGTCTCGCCGGCGGGCCAAAGGTCGACCACGCCACCGCCGGCGCCATCGAATGCGCGAGGATGGACGCGCTCATGTCCGCCTGCTGTGTGATGGGGCACCACAGCGGGCTGCCGGATTTCGGTAATCTGACTGCCGACCGGTCCGGAGACCCCACGTTTGTCGGGCGGTTGAAGAAAGGACACCAGGGCGGGATTTCTCCCTATGTCTGGAACGGCAGGCTGCCGGAAGTTCCTCCGGAGCCGGATTTTCAAAATGACGATTATGTGCGCTCGCTCTGGACGCGCATGCTCTATTCCTGCCTGGTGGATGCAGACTACTTGGACACCGAGGAATTTATGTCGGCGGGCACAGTCCGGCGGGGCGAATACGACCCGCTGCCCGTGCTGCTGGACAGGCTGGAACGGCACATCGCCGGCTATTACCCGCCCAAAAGCGAGCTGAATCGCATCCGTTGTGAGATTTTGCAAAATTGTCTGGACGCAGGGACAGGCCCAAAGGGAATTTACACGCTGACCGTTCCCACCGGCGGGGGAAAAACGGTTTCCTCGCTGGCGTTTGCGCTGCGGCATGCCGTGCAGAACAACATGCGCCGGGTCATTTATGTGGTTCCCTACACCTCCATCATCGAGCAGAATGCGGATGTGTTCCGCCAGATTTTGGGGGATCGCAATGTGATTGAGCACCATTCCGGCGCCGTGTCCGATTCCAACGAGGAAATCAACGATTCCAAAAGCTGGCAGCGTCTGGCCGCCGAAAACTGGGACGCCCCGGTCATTGTTACAACGGCCGTCCAGTTTTTCGAATCGCTTTACTCCAACCGCCCCTCCAAGTGGCGGAAGCTCCACAACATCGGAAACAGGGTGATTATTTTTGCCGACGCCCAGCTGCTGCCCACCGCCCACTTGAAGCCCTGTGTGGGCGTGATCGCCAGCCTGGCCGCCCACTTTGGGGCCACTGCAGTTTTGTGCACCGCCACACAACCGGTTTTGAACGACCTGATCCGGTCCTTTGCGTCAGGAATCTGTGTGCGGGAAATCTGCCCCAACGTTTCCGGACTATATGAACAGCTCCGCCGGGTATCTTTTTGCAGTACGGGGGTACTGACCAATGTGGCTCTGGCGCAGGAGCTTTCCGCACACAGGCAGGTGCTGTGCATCGTCAATACCCGAAAAGCCGCGCAGGATGTTTATCAGGCTCTTCCCGGGGAGGGGAATTTCCATCTCTCTACGCTGATGTATCCCGCGCACCGCAGGGCGATCCTGGAAACGGTGCGCAGGCGTCTGGCAGACGGCCTGCCGTGCCGGGTGATCTCCACGTCCTTGATCGAAGCAGGCGTGGATGTGGATTTTCCCCTTGTATACCGGGAAATGGCCGGCCTGGACTCGATTTTGCAGGCTGCAGGCCGCTGCAACCGGAACGGAAAACGCCGCACCGAAGAAAGCATCGTCACCATCTTTACCGGTGAGACGGCTGCGCGCTTCCTGTTCCGCACCAATATCGGCGCCACCCGGGAAGCCCTGGCCAGCGGGGGCGACCCTGCCGACCCGGAGACCATTCGCCGATACTTTACCGCCTACCGGTCTCTGGTGGGCAACGGCCTGGACAAGGCGTGGGTTGTGGAACACCTCCGCAATAGGATTGCCGGGTGCAGCCTGCCCTTTGAAACCGTCGCACAGGATTTCCACCTGATCGATCAGGCCACCAAAACGGTTTACATTCCGCTTGGGAAGGGAAAAGCTCTGTGCGACCAGTTGCTCTGCAACTGCACGGCCCGGCAGGTTTACCGTCAGGCCGGTCAATACAGCGTAAACGTATATGAACGGCACTATCACGAACTTCTGGCCGCGGGCGCCATTACCCCGTTGGACGCGGAAAGCGGCATATTAACGGATCTTGCCCTGTACAGCGGGAATACCGGCCTGTCGCTGCAGGCCGATGCCGGCAGGGCGGAGTTTATTTAAGGAATCCGCGTTGTTCCATACATTCGAGGATGATAAAACAAAAAACGGGAGGGGTAGAATGTGCTCTTCTGCCCCTCCGCTTTTCTTAACAATTCCCATTCTTATTTCAATCCACAGGTAGCACCGCGTTACCTGACACTGAGCAGTATGGCATATAAGTATCTTGTTTGTCAATCTTCTTCCTATGTATTCGCTATATATATTTTTCATTAACATTTCCATTTCTTGAAATTGACATTGCAATATCGCTGTGTTATACTGCCGTTACAATCCACAAAAGAAAGAAGGAATTGTATGCTGGCCGTCCTCAGCAACGAGCTGATCTTATTCGTCTAAGGTGGGCAAGCCCACCGCAAACATTTTATAATAGAAAGGAGCGTTTTCATTGCCTGTTACCGTTGAAGTATGGGGCGATTACGCCTGCTTCTCTCGGCCGGAGATGAAAGTGGAACGGGTCAGCTATGATGTGATGACCCCGTCCGCCGC
>CAMFSB010000197.1 GCA_945982465.1 uncultured Faecalibacterium sp.
GACACTTCGAGAAAAGAGATGACACTTCGAGAAAAGAGATGACACTTCGAGAAAATTGAATAAAAAATCTTAAAATGAAAATTTATGCAAGATCGAAGGCTCGTCGCCAGCATATGCGTGGGCCGGCGGCGAACGCAATCGGATGAGGCATTCTGTTTGTAAATGCAGCAGGGTGCCTTTCTGTTTTTTCAAAAACGACCTTTCCACGCGGAATGCGCGATAAACGACCGGAAAAGAAGAATGGCTTGCGGCAAGAGAAAGCGAAAATGTATAAAAGTATGAATCCATTTGGCTCCAGGGCGCACTGTTTGCGGATGCAGCAGGGTGCCTTTTTGTTTTTTTAAGCGCAGCTTGTCCGCGCGCAGAGTATAGGTCCAGCAGATAAAAAAGGAAAGGCTTTAGAAAAAGATAAAAATGAAATAAATTCATTTTAATGCATGAAATAAAAAAATTAAGTGGATGCCGGAGCTTGACAAATTCAGCGAAGTACGTACAATCCCGGTCATAACATTGAAATGGATTGCCGGCGAACGCAAATGAAGTGCGAGCCAGGGTGGAAACCGGGGTCAAACGTATTCTGTTTTCTGGCAACACCGAGTGCTTTTTGGTCCTTGGAGCGTGTGGACACCGCCTCGCGGGGCAATGAAGACGGGGGGATAAAAATGAAAAATCAAGATGAAGTGCGGAGGATCCCGATCAGCCGTCTGCGCAAATATCCGGACCATCCCTATCTGATTTTAGAGAATGACCCGGATATGGAACGGCTGGTCAGCTCGATCCGCCGGGAAGGCGTGCTCAATCCGATTCTTGTGCGCGCGCTGCCGGGAGATATATATGAGATCGTGGCGGGACATCGCCGCGTGGTTGCCTGCGAGCAGTGCGGGCTCGACGAGATCCCGGCGATTGTAGAGGAATGCGATGAAAGCCGGGCTGCGATCCATATGGTGGAAAGCAATTTGGCACGCAGTCACATTACCCTGAAGGAGCAGTGCCGTGCTATGGCAAAACAGGTGGAAGCCATGCGTCATCAGGGTGCACGTACCGACCTGACGAACGGCACCTGCCGGGCGCCAACCATGGAGCAGATCGGCGCTTCGCTGGGCATGAGCACAGAGACGGTGCGGCGCCGGGTCAAGCTGGCCCGGCTGCTGGACGGCTTTTTGGACATGACCGAGGACAAAAAACTGACGCTGAGCGCGGCGGAAGCGATTTCGGGGATGCGGCCGGCGTCCCAAAAGGTACTGCTGGACTATATCCAGAAAACCGGCTGCTACCCCAATCCCAAAGAAGCCGAAGCGCTCGGCCAGGCTGCAAAAGAAAAGGAACTGACCGAAGAACAGATCGATGCGATCCTGAACCCTGCACAGGAGCCGGTAAAAGTGGAAAAGCTGGCAAAGCGGACCGCACCCGCCAGTGGGCTCCGACTTCTTTTGGACGCCAGTGCGGTCGGCACGATTCTGGGCATCCCCGTGAACCCGGACCTGCTGGATGACATGATTCTGCAGGTCTACCGGGTCCTGCGCAGGGCGGCGGAAGCAGGACTGGTGGATCTGTCGGAATGGATCGAGCCAAGCCCTGCACAAAAACGGGACGGGAATGCACAAGCCGAAAAAGCGGTGGAACAGGGCGAGCCCGGAGCGGCCTGTTCTACCAAAATGGCAATCAAGCAGAACCCGGGGCCTTGACAGCCCCAAAGGGCGAAACGAAAGGAAACGGATATGACACTCAACAACTGGGCTGAACAGGCCATTGCGCAGATGGATGAAACCCATCGGCAAAATTACAGAGAGGTTTACAACGCCGCGTGGAAAAAGCCCCTTGGCAGCAGGCGGCTGCAAAGCCTGACGGCACAGGAGATTCAGGCGGCAGCCGATGCAATGCTGGCGGCGGGAAAATCGGCAAAGACTGTGCGCAACGCCTGGTCGGTGCTGGCTGTGCTGCTGGACAAAGCAATCCGCGAAGGGCATCTGCGCTGCAATGTGGCGCGGGCGGTGATGCTGCCGCCGGCCGCACCTGCACGCGCACCCGCAGCGCCGACCATGACCGCTGAACAGCGGCGGCGCATTGTGACGGCTGCCTTGCAAAGCCCGCATCCCTACGCAGGCGGCATTGTGCTGGCCAATCAGATGGGCCTGACTTGCAGCGAGATCTGCGCGCTGACGTACGGCGACGTAAGCGCGCATGCGGTGACAGTCCACCGCATGATGTGCCGTGCAGAGAGCGGCTGGCGCGTAAAAGAAACGCCGCCCCGGACGATCCGTCTTCGGCCGAAAAGCCGCGCGGTATTGGAGGGGCAGCGCGTACGGTTTTACGACGCAGCGGGGCGGATGCCGGCCGAAAGCGATCCGGTGATCTTCCGGGCGGACGGCGCGCCGCTGAATCCGGATAACCTGCGGCAGTTTTTTGTGCGTCTGGCGGCCAAGTGCGGCGTGGAGCAGCCCCGTTTTGAGCAGCTCAAAGGACGGCAGGCGCTGTAGAGCGCACAGGATGCGGCGGCTGTGCTGGTGTGGGAGTTTGAAACTGGAAAAATTTTCAACAGATTCGGGGTGATGAACATGGAGGAACCATATCAAGGCTTTACGATCCGCATCCGTGTGGAAAAGATCCGCGCAGAGCCACCCATGTACCGCGCGGTGGCGTCGGTGCTGCACCCGCTCACAGGTAAGCCGGTGACGGGCGCAGAACTGAAAAAGCGGGGCATGCCTGCCTCCGGGAACGGCCCTGTGACGAAGCAGGCGGAAGCGCCTACGAGGGAACGGGCCAGCATTCTTGTGCGGGAAAAATACGCGCAGTTGGTGGCGAAGGTCATGCCGGTGCTGCGCACCGACGCCGACGCGCAGAACACGCTGCGCACGCTGTACATGTCCCAGGCGCCAACCTGGCCGGACTGGAGCAAAAATGCGGACGTTTATATTCGCAACTATCTGCTCCCGCAGCTGGGGGATCGTCCGCTCGCCACAATTGACCGGGATACCTTGCATGCCGCGATGAGTCAACGGCTGAAAAAAGAAGAAAAGGGAAAGACAAATGCCGCTGAGCTGAACCGGCATCTCACATATGTTCGTGCGCTGTTCGAGCATTTTACCAGGAGCGGCTATTATACAGCGGAGAATACGCCGGCGTGCGGGCTGGAGCTCCTGCGCCGGAAAACGGTATCCCGCAGTCGTACCATGCGCCAGAGCCGTTCTTCGCTGAGTCAGTCGGAGCGGACAGCTTTGTTTACCTGGGTGTCTCAACATTCTGCTGACTGGCGCGCGCTGCTGGTCATGCTGATGTACAATATACGGCACATTGATGAGATCTGCGCTTTGGATGAAAGCAGCCGGACGAAGGTCCAGGTCGATGGCGTGTGTTTTGATACCGTGTGGATCACAAAGAAGATGGTGAAAAAGGACGTGAAATACGCGGCGAACAGCGATATCCCGCCCCAGCATCTGCGGCGTTTGCCGGTGCTTGCGAGTACAAAGCAGGCGCTGGATGCCTATGCGGCGACGCTGGATAACCCGCCGGATGACCGCCCGCTGCTGGGCAAAGGCCCTCACGGCACGGTGCGTATTCTGCCGAACGAGGCGAGTGCGGCGCTTGCGGGCCTGCTGCGGGAACTGGGGATCTCTGCGCTGGTGCAGTCGGATGCACCCAGCACGGATGCGGCGCTCGTCAGGCTGTTGGAGTTGGACGCGGCAGAATGCGCCGCGTCGGTCATGTGCCTGCGGAACAACGAGCGCGCGCTTTTGCTGGGGCAGATCTGCTCCTCCACCGACGCGGCTCACTACTGGGATCCCGATTGTGACGAAACGATGCTCAAGCTGTGGCTGGCGGGGCGCCGCCTGGCCCTGGCCCCGGCAGGGACGCCGGCCGGGGAAAAGGAGACGCTGACCATTCCGGCAGACGGCGTTTTGAAATACCGCTGTCCGGGGGCGGAAGGCGGGCGGCTCCAGATCCAGCTGCAGGCCGATCAGGATGTGACGGTTCGGGTGGATACGGTATTGGGACATTTCCTGCAGGGAGGCTGATATAAATGACGAAACCGAAGTCGTTTACCTATCGTAACATGCATTTTGAAGCGGTGGAAGGCAAAGATGGCGAGAGGATACGGTGCCGGATCTATCTTGTCGAGAAAGAGCTGGGCCGCAGGCTGCAGGAAGGAGACCTTGACCCGAACGTAAAGTATCCCGGTCGGGAGGCAGGAACCAGTTTTCAGGTCACTGGCAATTCTGCAATAGACCAGCGGGAGAAATTCCGCGCAGCGGACCGACTGCTCGCAAAGGCGGCCGGCTATCTTGCCAGGCGGAGTACCAAGGTCTTTACGCTGGCGGACCTGT
>CAMFSB010000198.1 GCA_945982465.1 uncultured Faecalibacterium sp.
GCCCCCCCCACGCGCGCCGCGGCCGGCACGGATACACTCATGCTGGCAACCTATATCCAGATGGCCTATCTCGACCGGGTGCTGGGGCATGCCAACACCCGCCTGATGGCCATGACCGCCGGCCAGTACGAGCTGTGCCGCAGCCCCGAAGCGGACGACCAGCGCAGCCAGACCGGGTTGGCGCTGTCGGTGCTGGACCACTACAACGGCACCACCCGCAGCGTGCGCACGCTGTCGGGCGGCGAGAGCTTCAAGGCGTCGCTGGCGCTGGCGCTGGGCCTGGCCGACGAGATCCAGGCGGCCTGCGGCGGTGTGCGGCTGGACACGCTGTTCATCGACGAGGGCTTCGGCTCGCTGGATGAGGAATCGCTGGAGCAGGCCATGCGGGTGCTGGCCGGCCTGACTGAGGGCGACCGGCTGGTGGGCATCATCTCCCATGTGGCCGAGCTGCGCGGCCGCATCGACCGCAAGATCGTGGTGACCAAAAGCCGCGCAGGCGGCGCGCAGGCACGCATCGAGGTGTGACCGGGCCGCCCCCGCGTTTGTACCAAAGGCCGCCGTGCGGCATAGCCTGCGATGAACAGAAAGGCCCCCGGCACAGGAACATCCTGCGCCGGGGGCCTTGTGCTGCCTGGTTTGCGCCGCCCGCCATCTGGCCGCAAAGCGGCCTGTGCGGGCGGTCAACGGGCTATTTCCCGGGGAAACTTTTTAAACACTGCCGCGGCGCGGGCCGCTGGCGGTTTGCAGGGCGCTCAGCCCTTATACCCCAGCGTGGCGGCCATCACCGCCTTGATGGTGTGCATGCGGTTTTCGGCCTCGTCGAATACCATGCTTTGCGGCCCTTCAAACACGTCGTCGGTCACTTCCATCGCGTCGCGGCCAAAGCGTTCGCCCATCTCCCTGCCCACAACGGTGTTGTGATCGTGGAAAGCGGGCAGGCAGTGCATGAACACCGCCGTGGGCTTGGCCGCCGCCATCAGCTCCGCGTTCACCTGATACGGTGCCAGGGCGGCGATGCGCTCGGCCCATACCTCCACCGGCTCGCCCATCGACACCCACACATCGGTGTACAGCACATCCGCGCCCTGCACCGCCTTGAACGGGTCGGCCTCCAGCGTCACCGAGCCGCCGGTCTGCATGGCGATGGTCTGGCACTGGCTCACCAGCGCCGGGTCGGGCTGATATTCCAGCGGGGCGCAGGCCACAAAGTCCAGCCCCATTTTGGCGCAGCCCACCATCAGGCTGTTGCCCATGTTGTAACGCGCGTCGCCGCAGTACACCAGCTTGATGCCCTTCAGACGGCCGAAATGCTCGTGAATGGTGAGAAAGTCTGCCAAAATCTGCGTGGGGTGGAACTCATTGGTCAGGCCGTTCCACACCGGTACACCGGCGTACTGCGCCAGCTGCTCTACCAGCTGCTGGCCGTAGCCCCGGTATTCGATGCCGTCGTACATACGGCCCAGCACACGGGCCGTGTCGGCAATGGATTCCTTTTTGCCAATCTGGCTGCCCGTGGGGTCCAGGTAGGTCACCTGCATGCCCAGGTCGTGGGCGGCCACCTCAAAGCTGCACCGCGTGCGGGTGGAGGTTTTTTCAAAGATCAGCGCAATGTTTTTGCCGCGCAGCCCGTCGTGCGGGATGCCGGCCTTTTTCTGCGCCTTGAGCCGCGCGGCCAGCGCCAGCAGCGAGGCGATCTCCTCAGGGGTATAATCCAGCAGCTTCAAAAAGCTGCGTCCGGTCAAATTGGTGCTCATAACAGCGGCTCCTCCGTTCGGTTTACAAAATGATATGAAAAAATATTCAAAAATATGGATTATAAAATACCACAAACCGGATAAAAATGCAACAAAAAATCCCGCCGCAGCGGGCGGGAGATGGGGCCGCAGCCAAGCGGCAGAACGGCGCCCGGCGTCGCTTTGAGGCCGGTCACTCCCGGCCGGGCGCTTGCAGGTAGCGCAGATACCGTGCGCGGATCTCGGCGTATTTTTCGCGGGGGATGGGCACCGTTACGCCGCTGGACATTTCAAACCCCGCACGGGACAGCCGTTCCACCTGGTCCAGGTTGACCACATACGATCGGTGCGGCTGCAAAAAGCGCGGGTCGCGCAAAAGCGGGGCGGCGGCCTGCACAAAGGGCACCCGCAGCGATGAGCTGCGCAGCACCGTGCCGTCGGCGCGGTGGAAATGCAGCACATGGTCGGTGCATTCCACATACACGATGTCGTGGTACGCCACGCCCCGCAGCCCCTGTGGCGTGGTCACCGCCAGAAACGGCCCGGCCAGCGGCTCCACGGCCCGGTCCAGCGCGTCAAACAACTGGCGGCGGTCCACCGGGCGCAGCAGATATTGCAGCGCGTCCACCCGGAACGCCTCGTATGCCTGCTCCGGCCCGCCGGCTGTAAAGATGATGGGCGCGCGCACGCCCGCGGCCCGCAGTGCCTGCGCAGCGGCCAGCCCGTCCGCGCGGCCGGGCTGGATGTCCAGCAAAAACAGGTCGAACGGCATGCCGCCGCGCAACTCTTCCAGTAAATCGGCGCCGGCGGCAAAGGGCAGCAGCACACAGCCGCCCGGCCGCTGGGCAAAATATTCGCTGCAAAGGGTCTGGCAGGCAGTGCGGTTCAGCGGGTCGGCGCTGCAAATGGCTACCCGAAAGCTCATGCCGCGCGCTCCTTTCGTAACGGCTTACAGTCCACGGCGCAGATCCCGGGTGTACAGCGCGCGCATGGCGTTCAGTACGGCCAGGATCATCACGCCCACATCGGCAAAAATGGCCACCCACATGCCGGCACGGCCCAGTGCGCCCAGCAGCAGGCACAACGCCTTGACCGCCAGGGCAAAGCCGATGTTTTCGTACACGATGCGCAGCGTGCGCCGGGCGATGCGCATGGCCAGCGCGATCTTGCCCGGGTCGTCGTCCATCAGTACGATGTCGGCGGCTTCGATGGCGGCGTCAGACCCCAGCGCGCCCATGGCTACGCCCACATCGGCGCGGCTCAGCACCGGGGCGTCGTTGACGCCGTCGCCCACAAAGGCCAGCGTTTCGCCCTTGCGCTTGCCGGCCAGCAGGGCTTCCACCTGCTCGACCTTATCGCCCGGCAGCAGCTCGGCCTTGTATTCGTCCAGCTTCAGCTCGGCGGCCACAGCCCGGGCCACCGGCTCGGCGTCGCCGGTAAGCATGACGGTTTTGCGCACCCCGGCGCCGCGCAGCGCCGCAATGGCCGCTTTGGCGCTGGCCTTGGGCGCATCGGCAATGACGATGTGGCCCGCGTACACGCCGTCCACGGCCACATGCACCATGGTGCCGGCGGCGCCGCAGGGGGCGGGTTCCAGCCCCAGCCGGCGCATCAGCTTATCGTTGCCCACGGCCACCGCCCGGCCGTCCACCAGGGCGGTCACGCCGTGGCCGGCGATCTCCTCCACGTTCGACGCGCGGGCGGGGGAAAGCGGGGCCGGGCAGGCTTTTTTCAGGCTTTGGGAAATGGGATGGTTGGAATAACTTTCGGCCAGGGCGGCGGTTTCCAGCAATCCGGCTTCGGTAAAGCCGGCCTCCGGGCAGACCCTGGCCACCTCGAACACGCCCCGGGTCAGGGTGCCGGTTTTGTCAAACACCACCACGCCGGTGTGGGCCAGCGCCTCCAGATACACCGAGCCCTTGACCAGCACGCCGCAGGCCGAAGCCCCGCCGATGCCGCCGAAAAAGCTCAGCGGGATGGAGATGACCAGCGCGCACGGGCAGCTGATGACCAGGAAGGTCAGCGCGCGGTAGACCCAGTCGCCCACGCGCGGGGGCTGGCCCAGCGCCAGCAGCACCAGCGGCGGCAGCACGGCCCGCGCCCGCGCCGCACAACACACGGCCGGGGTGTATACCCGGGCAAAGCGGGTGATAAAGTTTTCGCTGCGGGATTTTTTCATGCTGGAATTTTCCACCAGATCCAGAATTTTGGACACGGTGGATTCACCGAACTCCCGCGTGGTGCGCACCCGGAGCAGGCCGGTCAGGTTGACGCAGCCGCTGATGATCTCGTCGCCGGCGGCCACGTCGCGGGGGGCGCTTTCGCCGGTCAGGGCGGCGGTGTTCAGGGTGGAAACGCCCTCGGCCACAATGCCGTCAATCGGCACGCGCTCGCCGGGCTGCACCACGATCACGCTGCCCACGGGCACCTCGTCGGGGTCGGTTTTGACCAGTGCGCCGGTCGCATCCTCCAGGTTGGCATAATCGGGCCGGATGTCCATCAGCTCCGAAATGCTGCGGCGGCTTTTGCCCACGGCGTAGCTTTCAAACAGCTCGCCG
>CAMFSB010000199.1 GCA_945982465.1 uncultured Faecalibacterium sp.
GGGTGCGGCTGGCCGTTGTGTTTCCGCCACTTTGTGCCGTTTGGGCCCGGCCGTTGGGATCATTTCGGTCACGATGCCTGATTGTAAGACGAATCTTCTCGCCGGGCCGGAAAGCCGACCGCAGCAGCATCCATAAAAAGAGCGGCACAGCCGCCGGAGAACCGGTGCGCTGTGCCGCTTGCGTTGTTTTATCCGATGATGAGGCCGAAAATCGGCTTTACTTGGTGCCGTAGATGCGGTCGCCTGCGTCGCCCAGACCGGGGACGATGTAGCCGTTTTCGTTCAGGTGGTCGTCCAGGGCGGCCACATAGATGTCCACGTCGGGGTGGGCGTTGTGCAGCGCCTCGATGCCTTCGGGCGCGGCGATCAGGCCGATGAACTTGATGCGCTTGGCGCCGCGCTTTTTGATCTGGGAGATGGCGTCGGTGGCGCTGCCGCCGGTGGCCAGCATGGGGTCCAGCACCAGCACGTCGCGCTCGGCGATGTCCTCAGGCAGCTTGCAGAAGTATTCCACAGGCTGCAGGGTGGTCTCGTCGCGGTACAGGCCGATGAAGCCCACCTTTGCGGCAGGGATCAGCGTGAGCATGCCGTCCAGCATGCCCATGCCGGCGCGCAGAATGGGCACCAGCGCCAGCTTGCGGCCGGCCAGCACCTTGGTTTTGGCAGTGGCGATGGGCGTTTCGATCTCCACTTCCTCGGTGGGCAGGTCGCGGGTGGCCTCGTAGCACAGCAGGGTGGCGATCTCGCTTACCAGGTCGCGGAATTCCTTGGTGCCGGTCTGCTTGTTGCGCAGCAGGCTGATCTTGTGCTGCAGCAGGGGATGGTCAACGATCATGGGCTTCATAACAACACTCCTCGTTTCTTTTGCTGTGATGGGTTTAGGGCGATGGATTTATTCAAAAACGCAAAGGGTGCGTTCAGCGCTGTTCCAGCGCGGTGAGCTTGTCGACGCGGCGCTGGTGCCGGCCGCCTTCAAACGGGGTGGCCAGAAACAGATCCACCAACTGGCAGGCCAGCCCCGCGCCCACGACCCGCCCGCCCAGGCACAGGGCGTTGGCGTCGTTGTGGCGGCGGGTGTACTCGCAGCTGAAACTGTCGGAGCAGCAGCAGGCCCGGATGCCGGGGATGCGGTTGGCGGCCATGCTCATGCCCACGCCGGTGCCGCAGAACAACAGCGCCGTGCGGCACTGGCCGTCCGTCACGGCCCGGCAGGCCGCGGCGGCCAGGTCGGGGTAGTCCACGCTGTCGGTGCTGTGGGTGCCAAAATCCACATAAGCGACGCCCTGGGCGTCCAGATGCTGCTTGACGGCTTCTTTCAGTTCAAAGCCGCCGTGGTCGGCGGCCAGTGCAATGGGATTCGACATAGATTGCTAGCTCCTTTTATGGTTGTGATCGGCAAGGGGGGGAGAATCACTGCCCGGCCTGCTGCGCCGCCAGACGCTCGGCCCGTTCGCGCTCGGCCTGGCTCAGCCGGTGATAGCGGGGCAGCAGCTGCGCCGGGGGCACAGCCAGGCCGTCGGCCGCCATGCGGGCGGCCACCAGCCCCACCCCGGCGGCCCGGGGACCGCGCAGGGGGGCGGGCGCTTCGATCACGCCCGGCTCCCGGCCGTACTTATTATAGCACAGCGCGGCCCCGTCACCAACAAAAAATAAAGGCTTTTTACAGCTTTTTACCAGCCCGGCCAGCGAATCCACCGCCGCGGCGGCATCCTCGGTGAGCCGGGCATGGGTGGCAAGGTCAAACGCCGCCCAGTACACCTGGGCGCGGCGGGCGTCCAGCGCGCACAGCACGGTGCCCTCGCCCACATGGCAGGCGGCCAGCGCTTCCAGCGTGGAGACTGGCGCGCAGGGGGTGCTGCGGGCAAAGGCCAGCCCCTTGACCGCCGCCAGCCCGATGCGCAGGCCGGTAAAGCTGCCGGGGCCGGCGTTTACGCCGTACAGGTCGATGTCGGCCGGGGTAAGGCCGGTCAGGCGCAGGGCGGTGTCCACCAGGGGCAGCAGCGTTTCGCTGTGGGTCAGCCCGGCGTTCAGGCAGCATTCGTACAGCAGGCGGCCGTCCTGAAAAACGGCCACGCCGGCGGTTTTGCCGGCGGTGTCCACGGCAAGCAGGTTCATAGCTCGGCCCCCTCGATGGTGATGCGGCGGGTGGTGTCATCCAGCCGCTGGATGTCCACCTGCACCGGCTGCTCCAGCGCCAGCAGGTCGGCAAAATGCTCGCTCCATTCCACGGCGACAACAGCGCCCTGGTCCAGATAATCGTAAAATCCGGCGGCCTCCAGATCGCTCTGGGCATGGATGCGGTACAGATCGAAATGCGCCAGCGGCCGCGGCCCCCGGTAATAATTGACAATGGCAAAGGTCGGGCTGGACACCGGGTCAGTGCAGCCAAGGCCTGCGGCCAGCCCTTCGCAGAACGCGGTTTTGCCTGCGCCCAGCCCGCCGGTAAAGGCCACTACCCGGCCGTTTTCCAGCACGGCGGCCAGCCGCCGGCCCAGCGCCGCGGTCTCGCCGCGGCTGTGCGTGATGTATTGCGCCATATCGCTTTGCCCTCCCGCGCCCCGTATGGGGCATGATCTTTTATAGTATAATATAAACGGGCCGAAAGTTCAACGCTTGTTGCAAGCGCGGCCCCGGTGCGGTATAATAGCAGGACAATACCACCCCGGCCCGGGGCGGCGAAAGGGGGCGCAGGCTCTTGGAACAACATCTTCTGACCGGCTATCTGAAAAAGACCGACTGGCTGTATCTGGCGCTGTGCCTGTTTTGCAGCGCGGTGTCCTGTGTGGCGCTGTGCTCCATCGGCATGTCGCAGGGCGGCTTCAGCGTGGATGAGACCGGCGCCGTGGTGGGCCTGGGCAAGTACAGCTTTGCGGCCAAGCAGGCGCTGGGCGCGCTGGTCGGGCTGGTGCTGGCGCTGGCGGTGTCGCTGGTGGACTACCGCAGCCTGGCCCGCATCTGGCCGGTGCATGTGGTGCTTACCTGGGGCTCGGTGCTGCCCACACTGTTTCTGCACAATTTTCCCAGCGAGAGCAGCCCGTTCATCATCGGCTACAACGCGGGCAACGGCTCCACCAACTATTCCTGGTACAAGTTCGGCCCGTTTACGCTCCAGCCCACCGAGTTCGCCAAAATCAGCTTTATCCTGACCTTTGCCATGCACCTGGACAACGTGCGCAGCCGGCTCAACGAGCCAAAAGAGCTGGCAAAGCTTTTGCTGCACATGCTGGTGCCCATGGCGGTGATCCATATTCAGGGCGACGACGGCACCGCCATCATCTTCGGCATCATTGCGTGCAGCATGCTGTTTACGGCCGGCCTTTCATGGAAGTACATTCTGGGCGCCTTTGCCGCCCTGATCGCGGCGGCGGCGGTGGTGCTGGCGTTTTTCAGCGACAAGATCGGCGCGGGCTACCAGTGGTACCGCATTTTCGCCGTGCTGGACCCCGAAAACAAAAGCGGCTGGGCGGCCACCTCGGCCATCTACGACCAGTACACCCACCAGCAGGCCCGGGGCGAGATCTCCATCGGCGCGGGCGGGATCTTCGGCCGGGGCTTTTTCTCCGGCGAAACTGTCTATATCCCCTATGCGCAGAACGACTTTATCTTCAGCTGGATCGGCAACGCGGCGGGCTTTGTGGGCTGTGTGGTGGTCGTGGCAGTGCTGTTTGCCATTGTGTTCAAGACCTTTGCCACCGGATTGCGAAGCAACGACCTGCTGGGCTCGTACATCTGCGCAGGCGTGGGCGGGGCGGTGTTTGCGCAGATCGTGGTGAACCTGGGCATGAACCTGCGGGTACTGCCGGTGATCGGCATCACGCTGCCGTTTTATTCGGCGGGCATGTCGTCCACCATTATGATGTACATCAGCATCGGGCTGGTGCTTTCGGTGTATACCCACAACAAGCGCAACCTGTTCAGCGACCGCTGAACGGCCGCAAAAAAACGGGCGCCCCCTGTGTGCGGGACGCCCGTGCGGCGCTGGCGGATCATTCCGGGTAGATCACATCGGCGTAGTTGCGCATCCAGCGGCACAGCTTGCCATCGCGGTGCAGCTGCTCGATCTCGGCGGGCATCATCCAGCGGGCCTCGGCCAGCTCGGTGTGATCCACGGTCAGCTCGTCCAGCTTTTTGGTCGCGCGCAGCAAAAACACATCGTAAAATACCCTGTCGGCCTCCTGCCGTTCGCTGGAAAGCAGCCTGCCCCGCTTGGGGTCGGCCTCCAGGCCCCGCTCCTCGCG
>CAMFSB010000200.1 GCA_945982465.1 uncultured Faecalibacterium sp.
CGGCAGCACGCATCGTTCAGATCCAGCGTCAGCACGATCTCCGCGATGTCGGCGGCATGGTCGCCCATGCGCTCGATGTCCGTGACCATTTTCAGCGCGGTGGACACGCGGCGCAAATCGCGGGCCACCGGCTGCTGGCGCAGCAGCAGCTGCATGCAGCGGTGCTCAATGTCCCGTTCCATGGTGTCGATCCCTTCGTCGCCCGCAATGATGCGGCGGGCGGCAGCCTTATCGCCGGTTTGCAGCACCCCGATGGCCGCGCGGACGGCGTCGGCCGCGGCGCGGCCCATGCCGGTCAGGGCCTGGTCCAAAGCAAGCAGATCCTCGTCGTAGCGTTTGCGAATGCTCATGGTGTTTCCTCCTTAACCGAAGCGACCCGAGATGTAGTCCTCGGTGCGCTGATCCTGCGGGGTGCCGAAGATCCGTTCCGTGGGGCCCATTTCCACCAGTTCGCCCAGCAGAAAAAACGCCGTGGGGTGGCGGCGGGGGGCGGGGTGGTGCTTGTTGTGGGTCACTATGTGGTCCGTTTTCTGCTTTTTCAACTCCGCCATCAGCTCTTCGATCTTGATCGTGGAGCCGGGGTCCAGCGCGCTGGTGGGTTCGTCCATCAGCAGCACTTCGGGCTGTACCGCCAGCGCGCGGGCAATGCACAGGCGCTGCTGCTGCCCGCCCGAAAGCCCCAGCGCGCTTTTGCGCAGGCGGTCCTTTACCTCATCCCACAGGGCTGCGCCGCGCAGGCTGCGCTCCACGATCTCGTCCAGCTCGGCGCGGGAGTGCGACCCGTGCAGGCGGGGCCCATAGGTGATGTTGTCGTAAATGCTCATGGGGAATGGGTTGGGCTTTTGGAACACCATGCCGATGCGGCGGCGCAGCTGGGTCACGTCCACGCTTTTATCCAGGATGTTCTGGCCGTGGAACAGCGCTTCGGCGGTCATGCGCACGCCGGGCACCAGGGCGGTCCTGCGGTTCCGCGTTTTTAAAAAGGTGGATTTGCCGCAGCCCGACGGCCCGATAAAGGCGGTGATCTCCCGTTCGGCGATCTTCATGTCAATGCCTTTCAGCGCCTGAAAATCGCCATAATACAGCTGGAGGGCTTTGGTCTCGATGATGGGTGTGCGTTCCATATAGATCCTTTCTTTTCGGCGCAGGCGGGTCAGGCGTCCCTGCGTTTCAGCGTTTTCTGGGTCAGTTTGGCCAGGCTGTTGATGATGAGCACCAGCACCAGCAGCACGGCGGCAATGGCCCAGGCCACCTCAAAGTTGCTTTCCTCCGCGGCGTACAGGTACAGTGCCACCGACAGTGTTGCGCCGCTGCGCGTGTAGGCCTTAACGCCAGTCAGCAGTTTTTTGGCGCTGCCGGCGGTAAACAGCAGCGCGGCGCTTTCGCCCACGATGCGGCCGATGGCCAGGATGCAGCCGGTCACGATGCCATCCAGGCTTTGGGGCAGCACGATGGTGCGCACGATGTGCCATTTGCGCGCGCCCAGGCCCAGCGCGCCTTCACGGTAGCTCTGGGGCACGGTTTTCAGCGATTCCTGGGTGGTGCGGATGATGGTGGGCAGCACCATGACGACCAGCGTCAGGCAGCCTGAAAGCAGGCTGGTCTGGAACCCCATCGTCTGGCTGAATACCAGCATGCCCACCAGGCCGTAGATGATGCTGGGGATACCGGCCAGCGTTTCGGTGGTGAACTCGATCACACGGATCAACTTTTTGTTCTGGGCGTACTCGTTCAGGTATACGGCCGCACCCACGCCCAGCGGCAGCACGATCAGGATGGTCAGCGCCACCACATACACCGTGTTCAGGATAAAGGGCAGGATGCCGTCGATCTTGCGTGTCACGCTGGGCACGCTGGTCAGCAGCGCAACGCTGATCTGGGGGATGCCGCGTATCAGCACCTCCAGCAGAATGAACGCCACCAGTGCCAGGGCCGCAAACGCCGCCGCCCATACGCAGCCTTTTGCCGCGGCGTTGAACACACGGCGCTTCAGGGGGAGGTTTTCGTTCATTGTTCCTTGCCGCCTTTCAAGCCAAAATTCAGGATGGCATTGATGATCATGATGAACACGAACAGCACCAGCGCAATGCTGAACAGTGCCTGCCGCTGCAAACCGCCTGCGTAGCCCATTTCCTTGGCGATGGCCGTGGTCAGGAACGTGACGCTCCTGAACAGCGAGGTAGGCATGTTCGCCACGTTGCCCGCCACCATGATGACCGCCATGGCCTCGCCCACAGCGCGGCCGATGCCCAGCACCACGCCGGTGAGAATGCCGCTTCTGGCCGCAGGGATGCTCACCTTAAAATAGGTTTCGGTGGGGGTGGCGCCCAGCGCCAGGCTGCCCTCCTCATATTCCGGCGGCACCGCGTTCAGGGCCGTAATGCTCACCGACACAATGCTGGGCAAAATCATGATGGCCAGCACCAAGATCGCGGCCAGCAGGCACGCGCCGCTGGCCAGCCCAAACACCCGGGACACCGCCGGCACCAGAATGCGCATGCCCAGCAGGCCGTACACCACACTGGGGATGCCGGCCAGCAACTCCACCGCCGCGCCGATCGGCCCCGCCAGCCGTCGGGGCGCCATTTTGGATAAAAACAAGGCTGTTGCCAGCCCAACGGGCACGCCCAGCAAAATTGCGCCGCCGGTGCCCGCAAGGCTGGAAAGGATAAACGGCAGGATGCCGTATTGGGGGTCGGCCGCCGTGGAGGCCCATACCTGCCCCAGCAGAAAATCCACCACGCCGATGGTGCGGATGGCCGGCAGGCCGGACGCGATCATATACAAGGTGATCAGCGCCACCGACGCCACCGCCACCATCCCGCACAAAAAGAACACGGCGTTCATGGTCAGTTCCACCGCGGTCTGGAAAAAGCGGCGCAGCTGTTGCAGGCCGGGCTTTTGCCCGCCCGCGGGCTGCGCGCCGGCCGCCGCCCGGTTTTGAAGTACTTGTGTCATAGTATCTCCCGTTTCTGTATTGCCTGCCCGCCGGGCGGGCAGGGATGCTGCGGAACAAAAAAGCGGGCAGCCCTCAGGGCCGCCCGCCGTGCTGCTCAGACTACAGGCACCGCACCGGCCATGCGGATCAGGTCCGCCGCGTCCTCGCTGGTGGCGAACTGGATGAACGCCTTGACCGCGTCGGTCTGCTCCACGCTGTCGCTGGTGACAAAGATGAACGGGCGCTGGATGGCATAGCTGCCGTCCACAACGGTCTGCTCGCTGCAGGCCACGCCCTCGACCGTAATGGCCTTGATGGATTCGTCCACGTTGGACAGCGACGCATAACCGATGGCCAGCGCGTTGGATTCCACCGCGCCGATCACCGCGCCGGTGGAGGTCAGCTCCTGCACATACTGGCAGGCATCCTTGACGCCCACGATCTCCTCAAAGCCATCGCGGGTGCCGCTGCCGGCCTCGCGGCCGATGACCACGATCTCACCAGCGGCGCCGCCCACGTCGGCCCAGTCGGTGACCGTGCCGTTAAAGATGGACGCGATCTGCTCGATGGTCAGGTTTTCCACCGTGTTGGCGTTGTTTACCACAATGGCGATGCCGTCCAGCGCGACGGTGGTGGCGGTCAGGCCGGTCTCCTCCGCCTTCAGCTTGCGGCTGGACAGGCCAATGTCCAGCGTGTTCTCGGTGGCGCCCGTAATGCCTGCGCCGCTGCCAGTGGGGTCATAGGTCACATCCACATCGGGGTACACCTCGGCAAAGCCCTCCATCAGGGCGTCCATCACCTTTTCCATCGAGGTGGAACCGCCGGTGGCCACCTTGCCGCTCAGCGCTGCGGCCGTGTTGCTGTCCGCGGCCGTACCGGCGGCAGAGCTTGCTGCCACAGAGGAAGAGGAGCTGCTGCCGCAGCCAGCCAGAGCCAGCGCAGCGCCGGCAACGCCCATCACTTTCAAAAAGGCACGACGTTCAATCTTTTTCATCATACTGTACTCTCCTTACCATAAGCCCGCCGTCTCCGTGTTTTGCGCGGCGGGCATGCGCACCGGGGAAAGCCGTCCGCTTTCCGGCTGGGCGAATCGCCGCGCGGCGGGGATCGCATTGTTTTTGGGGACGGCTTTATTGTACCAGCCGGCCCGCGCCGCTGCGACCATGTTCCGGCAAAACCTTTGTAAAACTTTGCCGCAGGCAGCCGGCCGAAATGCAAAGATCCTGTAAAGCGGGCTCTGGCAGGATCGGTTTCGCCTCAACCATTTAGCACTCTAATTCCA
>CAMFSB010000201.1 GCA_945982465.1 uncultured Faecalibacterium sp.
CCCCCGCCCCACCCTAGGCGCAGCCCTCCCCGCTCCAGCGGACGGGCCGGCCGGCCAGGCCGCTGGCGGCGGCGTTGTCCCGTGCCCACTGCACAATGCCCTTGGACGCGTCCACATGGCACACCGAGGCCCCGGCCGCGGCGCAGGCCAGCGTGGCCCCGCCGGTGTAGCCGAACAGGTTGAGCACCCGCACGGGCCGGCCGGCGGCGCGGATCTTCTGGCCGTACCAGGCCCAGTTGACGGCCTGCTCGGGGAACACCCCCGTATGCTTGAAGCCGGTGGGGCTTACGATCAGCGTGAGCTGATCGTCCCCCTCGCCGCAAGCGATCTTCCATTTTTCGGGCAGGCGGCGGCGGTATTCCCACTGGCCGCCGCCCTGGCTCGAGCGGTGGTACACCGCGTCGGCCTTGGCCCACAGCGGGCTTTGGGGGGCGCTTTTCCACACCACCTGCGGGTCGGGGCGCACCAGCAGCGTGCTGCCCCAGCGCTCCAGCCGGCTGCCGCCGGTGGCGTCGATCAGTTCATAGTCTTTCCAGGTATCGGCAGGCCGCATGGCAGGCTTCCTTTCGCGGTTTGGGGCGGCAGCTTATTTCAGCTTGCTCAGCCGGCGGTTGATCTTGTCGCAGATGCGCTCGGCGCACAGGCGGATGGCCTCCTGATCCTGGCCTTCCACCATCACGCGGATCTTGGGCTCGGTGCCGGACACGCGCACCAGCACGCGGCCCATGCCCATCAGCTTCTGCTGCTCGTTTTCGATAAAGCCGGCGATCACTTCGTCCTCTTTGTAGGCGGCTTTCTGGGCGGCGTTGACCTCCAGGTTCACCAGCACCTGCGGGAACTGGGCGTACACGCCGTTCAGCTCGCTCATCTTTTTGCCGCTTTCGGCCAGCATTTTCAGCAGCTTGCCGGCGGTCAGCTCGCCGTCGCCGGTGGTGGCGTGGTGCAGCAAAATCACATGGCCGCTCTGCTCGCCGCCGATGGCGTAGCCGTTTTCGCGCATATTTTCCAGCACATAGCGGTCGCCCACGGCGGTGCGCTCAGTGCGGATGCCCTGGCGCTCCATGTATTTGATAAAGCCCAGGTTGGACATAACGGTCACCACGGCGGTGCCGCCGTCCAGCCGGCCCTTGTCCTTCATCATGGTGGCCAGCAGGGCGATGATCTTGTCGCCGTCGATCTCATGGCCCAGCTCGTCGCAGGCAAGGCAGCGGTCGGCGTCGCCGTCAAAGGCGATGCCGCAGTCGTAGCCGCCGTCCACCACGGCCTTTTCCAGATTTTCCAGATGGGTGGAGCCTACGCCCTTGTTGATGTTGGCGCCGTCGGGCGAAACACCCAAAAAGGTGCATTTGGCGCCCAGTCGGGGAAACAGCTTCTGGGCCACGGCGGCGGCCGCGCCGTTGGCGCAGTCGATGCACAGGTTCAGCCCGGTCAGATCGCCGTTGATGGCGTCGTACAGATAATCCACATAATCGCGCACGCCGTCGCTGCGCACCGACACGGTGCCCACGTCGGCGCCGGTGGCCAGCGGGATGTCGCGGCAGTCGTTGTCGATGTGGGCCTCGATGCGGTTTTCCACCTCGTCGGGCAGCTTGTAGCCGGTGCCCGCAAAGATCTTGATGCCGTTGAACTCCATCGGGTTGTGGGACGCCGAGATCACGATGCCCGCGTCGGCCTTGTATTTGCGCACCAGGTACGCCACTGCCGGCGTGGGGATCACGCCCAGGCTTTCCACATCGGCGCCCACGCTGCACAGGCCGGCGGTGAGCGCGGCCTCCAGCATATCGCCGGACTGGCGGGTGTCCTTGCCGATCAGGATGCGGGGGCGCCGGCCGGTGTTGTCGGTCAGCACGGCGGCCGCACCACGGCCGATCTTCATTGCCATTTCACAGCTCAGATCCTCGCCGGCGATGCCGCGCACGCCGTCGGTTCCAAAATATTTGCCCATGATCCTACTCCTTTATCTGGTCAGTGTGGGCCTGCGCCCTGTGCGCAAGGCCGGTGGTAAACGCGGGAGCATTCCCGCAGCGGACACGCCGCGCACCGGGGCGCGGCATGATGATAGCATACAAATGTGTACATTTTTTGCTGTTTTGCCGCTTTTCCGCCTGATTTTTTGCCCCCGCGCCGCTTTTTGCGGGGCGGCGGGGCAGGCGGCAGGTTTTCCCGGGCGCTGTGCCCGGGGGTTCCGGGCGCGGCGGGCGCGCCGGTCAGAACAGCGTCTGCTGGCCGTTGTCCTCAGGGGCGGCGGGGCGGCTGGCCGGTGCGGGGGGCTGCAGCCCCAGATGCCCATACGCCAGCGGCGTGACGCAGCGGCCCCGGGGCGTGCGGGTCAAAAAGCCCATCTGCATCAGGTACGGCTCGCACAGGTCCTCCAGCGTAACGGCCTCCTCGCCCAGGGCGGCGGCCAGCGTTTCCAGCCCTACGGGGCCGCCGTTGTACAGCTCAATGATGGCGCGCAGCACGCTGCGGTCCAGCTCGTCCAGGCCCAGCGCGTCGATGTCCATGCGCTTGAGCGCCAGCAGGGCGGCGTCCCGATCAATGATGCCGTCGCCCAGCACGGTGGCAAAATCCCGCACGCGGTTCCAATAGCGGTTTGCCTCGCGGGGGGTGCCACGGCGGCACGTTGCCAGCGCATAAGCGCCTTCCGGGGTGATGGGCTGATCCAGAATGCCCGCCGACCGCATGATGATGCGGGAAAGCTCGTCCGGGCTGTACAGCTCCAGCTTGAGCAGCACGCCGAACCGGTCGCGCAGCGGGCCGGTAAGCTGGCCGGCGCGGGTGGTGGCGCCGATGAGCGTAAAGCGCGGCAGGTTGATGCGGATGCTCTGGGCCGAGGGGCCCTTGCCGATCATGATATCCAGCGCAAAATCCTCCAGCGCGGGGTACAAGACCTCCTCCACCTGGCGGGACAGGCGGTGGATCTCGTCGATGAACAGCACGTCGCCCTCCTGCAGGTTGGTGAGCAGGGCGGCCAGATCGCCGGGCTTTTCGATGGCGGGGCCGCTGGTCACGCGGATCTGCACGCCCATCTCGTTGGCCACAATGCCGGCCAACGTGGTTTTGCCCAGCCCCGGCGGGCCGTACAGCAGAATGTGATCCATCGGCTCGCCGCGGCGGCGGGCCGCCTCCAGATAGACTTTCAGGTTCTGCTTGACCTTTTCCTGGCCCACGTAGTCCTCCAGCCGCTTGGGGCGCAGGTTATTTTCTTCGGTGTCGGCCCCGGTCAGGCCGGGCTGCATCAGCTCCGCGCCGAAGCGCGCCGTTTCGTCCAGCATCGTGTTTCCCCCTTTTCAGCCCGCGCAGCGCGGGCGTGGTATGGCGCGGGCCGCTTTGCCCGGGCCGTTGTGTGGCCTGCGGCGCGCGTCCGTTGGCTGCGCCCACACAGCAGCAGCCTGGCGCACCACCGGCCCAGCGGGGCGCGGTCAGCGCCGGCCGGCCATGCCGCGCAGCGCCAGCTTGATGATCTCCTCCACAGGCAGGGCCGGGTCGATCTTGGCCACGGCCAAAGCAGCCTCGCTCTGGCTGTACCCCAGCGACACCAGCGCCGCAATGGCCTGGGCGCTGCCGCCGGGCGCGGCGGCCGCGGCGGTCACGTCGCTCAGCGCCACGCCGTCGGTCAGGCCCTTGCCCACCTTGTCTTTCAGTTCCAGCGTGATGCGCTGGGCCAGCTTGGGGCCTACGCCGTTGGCGGCGGTAAAGGCCTTGTGGTCGCCCGACGAGATGGCCAACGCCACCCGGTCAGGCTCCATCACGCTCAAAATGGCCAGCCCCGCTTTCGGCCCCACGCCCGACACGCCGGTGAGCATGGTAAAGCAGGCCTGCTGCTGCTCGGTGGCAAAGCCGTACAGGCTCACATCGTTTTCGGTCACGTTCATCACGGTGTACAGCGTGGCCTCGCGGCCCACGGCGGGCAGCGACGCCGCCACGCTGGCCGGCACCTGCGCCAGATACCCCACCCCGGCGCAGCTGACGACCACCGAATCCAGATTCTTTTTTACAATTTTGCCGGTCAGGCAGTAGATCATGGCAAACGCTCCTTTTAGGGTTGTCCGGGCGGGGGCGGGGCCGCTTTTAACGGCGCGGGGCAGGCCCGGTTGCAACAAAACCGCGCGGCTTTGCACCCGGCGCGGCGCACGCTTATCAGCGCGGCTTGCAAAGGCGGG
>CAMFSB010000202.1 GCA_945982465.1 uncultured Faecalibacterium sp.
CCGCGGGCAGGTGCGCCAGGCCGCTTTACAGGGCTTTTTCGCATTCGGCCAAGGCCGCAGCAAGGGTTTGGGCGGCGCGGCATGGCGCCGCGCGCAGGCAAGCCCCGGTCAGATCCGCGCCGAGCCGCTTTCGCGGGCAGCTTTGGCCACCGCGTCGGCCACAGCTTGGGCCACGCGCGGGTCAAACGCGCCGGGGATGATGTACTCCTCGCTGCGCTCCTCATCGCTGACCAGGTCGGCGATGGCATAGGCGGCGGCCACCTTCATCCGGGGGTTGATGTCGCGGGCGCGCACGCGCAGCGCCCCCTTGAACAAGCCGGGGAAGCACAGCACGTTGTTGACCTGATTGGGGAAATCACTGCGGCCGGTGGCGATCACCCGCACGCCGGCGGCCTTGGCCTCGTCGGGCATGATCTCGGGCGTGGGGTTTGCCATGGCAAACACAATGGCGTCCTTTGCCATGGTGCGGCACAGCTCGCCGGTCAGGCAGCCAGGGCGCGACACGCCGATGAACACATCCGCGCCCGCAATGGCCTCGGCTAGGCCGCCCCTGATCTGGCGGGGGTTGGTCACCTCGCCCAGCCAGTTCTTGTGGGCCTCGGCGCTGTTGCAGCCCTTGTACAGCGTGCCGAACTGGTCTACCGCGATGATGTCCTTTGCGCCGGCGTTCATCAGCATTTTGATGATGGCGGTGCCCGCCGCGCCGGGACCGTTGAGCACGATGCGGGCTTGCTCCATGGTTTTGCCCACCACGCGCAGGGCGTTGATCAGCGCGGCCGTCACCACAATGGCCGTGCCGTGCTGGTCGTCGTGGAACACCGGGATGTCCAGCTCCCGCTCCAGCGTTTGCTCGATCTCAAAGCACTCGGGGCTTTTGATGTCCTCCAGGTTGATGCCGCCGAAGCTGGGCGCGATGGCCTTGCATACGGCGATCACTTCGGCAGGGTCCTTGGTGTTCAGGCAGATGGGAAACGCGTCCACGTCCGCGAATTCCTTGAACAGCACGGCCTTGCCCTCCATCACGGGCAGGGCAGCCTCGGGGCCGATATCGCCCAGGCCCAGCACCGCCGTGCCGTTGGACACCACGGCCACCATGCGGCCCTTGCAGGTGTATTTGTAAACGTCATCGGGGTTTTGGACGATTTTGCGGCAAGGCTCGGCCACGCCGGGGGTGTACGCGGTGGACAAATCCTCCCGCGTTTTGACCGCCACGCGGCTGACGATGCCCACCTTGCCCGGATGCTGCTGGTGCATTTCCAGTGCTGCTTTGTTAAAGTCCATGCTGTTGCTGCTCCTTTATCGGTTTGTATGCGGGCGCGTGCGCCCTGCGTTTTCAGAACGGTTCTGCGGCTATTATACTGCATTGGCGGGGGTTTTTCTACCGCTGCGTCCGGTGATTTTTGTATATTTAGTTTTATTTATACGATTCGTATAATAAATTGTGTGGATTTTGGAAAAAGGGTTTTCCGAACCAGCGTTTCGATGTATAATATAAGATACTGCGTTTTGTTTTTTTGCCGGGGCAGGCGCTGCAGTACCCATTTTCCGCCGCCCTTTTCCGTTTATGATCCAGGAGGTTCTTTGTGAAACGATTTGTTTTCCGCACTGCGGCGCTGGCGCTGTGCGCCGCCGTCGGCCTTTCGCTGGCCGCCTGCGGCGGCTCTTCCTCGTCCGGCTCGGCCGCGTCGGCTTCCTCGTCGGCAGCCGCCACGGCCAGCTTTGGCAGCTACACCAATTTTGACTACGCCTCGTTCGCCTACGACCAGGACCAGGACGCCAACGGCCACTGGCAGGGCGTCACCGCCGGCGACTATGTAACCCTGCCGGCGGACTATGCCGCCATCCCGCTGGACGCCGGCGCGGTCACGCCCACCGAAGCGGACGTGCAGGATGCGCTGAATGACCTGCTGGCCGGCAGCGCCACGCTTCAGCAGGTCACCGACCGGCCCGCCGCCAGCGGCGACAGCGTGAACATCAATTACAAAGGCACGGTGGACGGCGTGGCGTTTTTGGGCGGCGAAGCCGCCGGCTACGACCTGACGCTGGGCAGCGGCGCCTTTATCCCCGGCTTTGAGGATCAGATCGTCGGCCATACCCCCGGCGAGACCTTTGACATTACGGTCACGTTCCCGGATGGATACGATGATTCTTCCGACAGCGAGGGCAACCCCATTGTGCTGTCGGGCGCCGAGGCGGTGTTTACCGTAACGCTGAACCACATCTCGGTCACCGTTTACCCCGAGGTGACCGACGAATGGGTGGCCGCCAACATGCAGGAGCATTACGGCATCACCAAGGCCAGCCAGGTGAACGAAGCGCTGTACAACCAGCTTTTGTACAACAATCAGGCCGATTATCTGTACAACTACCTGATGCAGAACGCGGTTTTCAGCGAAGAGCTGCCCGCCGTGGTGCTGAACTATGAGGTGTGCGCCTGCCTGGATTACTACAACCGCTACGCGGTGTATCTGGGCACCGATCTGGAAACCTTTGTCTGCGCGCAGATGGGCTACAGCTCGGTAGATGCGTTCTTGATCGAGGCAGAACCCGCCATCCTGCAATACTGCCAGGAGGATCTGCTGTATCAGGCCCTGGCCGAAGCGCTGGAGATCACCGTCACCGAAGACGACATGGCCCCCTATGCGGAGTACATCCCCTCCTACGGCGAAAACTATGTGCGCCGCCAGGTGATGATCAACCTGATGATGGACAAGCTGATCGCGGGCGCTGCGGCCGCGGCGTAAAGCGGCCCCCGCCGGCCGCGCGGCGGCGCAAACGCAAGGCGGCAGCCAGCCCTGCCGCCTTGATGCGGCCCCGTGCCGCGCAGCAAACGCCCTCGGCCGCCCCGCCCACAGCCTACACGCCCTGCCCCGCTGGGGGCAGGGCGTTTTTTGCGCTGTTTTTTACCTTTCTGTTAATTTTTGGCGTACCGCTTGACAAGCGCACCGGCGCGGTATAAAATGTTAGCAGTCAAAACTCTAGAGTGCTAAAATTTGACAAAGAGGGGTGACTGTTCCATGGTGCCGCAACCGAAGATCCCATATTTTTCGCCGGTTTTCGCCGGCTGTCCCGCGCCGGGCGGTTCGGCGCCCGGGGTAGCCTAGCAGACGGCGGCGTCAAGTGCTTTTGCGGCCGGGTATCTGCCCGCCGCCGATCCGTTTTTCTGCTTTTAAGGAGGGTGTGAAGAATGAATACCAGCCAATATACCCAAAAAACACTGGAGGCGCTGCAAAATGCGCAGAAGCTGGCCATCGAATACCAGAACCAGGCGCTGGAGCCGGAGCATTTTTTGAACGTGCTTGCAGCCCAGGAAAATGGCTTGATCCCCCAGCTTTTGACCTCGATGGGCGTGGAGCCGGGCAGCTTTGCCGCGGCCGCGGCCGAAAAGATCGCCGCTCTGCCCCGCGTTTCGGGCAGCGGCCGCGACCCGGACAAGATCTATATCTCGCAGGCGGCCGACAAGGCCCTTGCCGCCGCCGAGCGGGAAGCAAAAGCCATGAAGGATGAATATATCAGTGTGGAGCACCTGTTTCTGGGCCTGCTGGACGAAGCGTCCGGCGCCGCAAAGCAGCTGTTCGGCGCGTTCGGCATTACCAAGGAGAAGTTCCTGCAGGCGCTTACGGCGGTGCGCGGCAACCAGCGCGTGACCACCGACAACCCCGAGGACACCTACAACGCCCTGAAAAAATACGGGCAGGATCTGGTGGATCTGGCCCGCAAACAAAAGCTGGACCCGGTGATCGGCCGCGACCAGGAAATCCGCAACGTGATCCGCATCCTGAGCCGCAAAACCAAGAACAACCCCTGCCTGATCGGCGAGCCGGGCGTAGGCAAAACCGCCATCGCCGAGGGGCTGGCACAACGCATCGTGCGGGGCGACGTGCCCGAAAACCTGAAAAACCGCACTGTGTTCAGCCTGGACATGGGCGCGCTGGTGGCGGGCGCCAAGTACCGCGGCGAATTTGAGGAGCGGCTCAAGAGCGTTCTGAACGAGGTAAAAAAGAGCGAGGGGCAGATCATTCTGTTCATCGACGAGCTGCACACCATTGTGGGCGCGGGCAAAACCGACGGCGCCATGGACGCGGGCAACCTGCTCAAGCCCATGCTGGCCCGGGGCGAGCTGCACTGCATCGGCGCCACCACGCTGGACG
>CAMFSB010000203.1 GCA_945982465.1 uncultured Faecalibacterium sp.
GCGCCTCCGGGCACAAACGGTAGTCCACATTCAGTACCACACAATCCAAATCCCGAACCAGTACCTTGCACATGCTGGAGGATATGCCCATCCGTCAGCTTGCCATGATGTCCGGCGGCGCTATGACGCCTGCGGTGGTGGCGGGCCTGGTGGAAATGATGAACGGCCACTACCTCCGGGGCCTGAAGAAGATGAAGGGATAATTCTTAGGGAAATCTTACGTTTCCTCTTGGAAACAGCTTTAGAACTTGATTCCCCCCAGGGGGTTCAACGGAACCCTCTGGGGGTTCACATTTTCCGCTTTGTATCAAATGATTCCTCGTGAGAGGGGTCATTTGAAAATCATAAAAATATATGGTTTCCCCGAAAAGCAAAAAAGTTCTGGCAGCAAGGAGTTCGATTTGAACCCCCTGTTGCCAGAACTCGTTGTGCCACAAGGCTTTTTATTAGGGAAAATATAAAAGTCCGAAACCGCATTGTATTAACGGTTTCGGACTTTTGTGGTACGGGTAGTGGGGGTCGAACCCACACGAATCGCTTCACAGGAACCTAAATCCTGCGCGTCTGCCAATTTCGCCATACCCGCTTATGCTTGCCTATTTTATCAATTATTTCCGGTCTTGTCAAACACATAAACGGGCGATGGGCGGCGCATACTGCAAAAGGCAGGGAGGGCTGGAAATGAACGGCAGACACGCGGGCAGCAAACCATACAAACGCCGCATCCGGTGGGGGGCGCTGGCGCTGGTGTACCTACTGGCCGCGCTGGCGGCCGGGCTGGGCTGGCTGTATCAGCGCATCCCCGATACGATTTATGTGGAGCAGGGGCATGCGGTGCAGTTTGCGGCGTTTCCGTACCTGTCGCCGCAGGGGGATGTGGGCGATCTGCATACCGCCAGCACTTCGCAGGTGGGCAGCTATCATACCATGCTGGCCATTGGCGGGGTGCTGCCTGTAAAGGAAGTGCGCACCATCGTCACACAGCGGCCGGTGGTCACGGTATGCGGCACGCCGTTTGGCATAAAAATGTTTTCCGAAGGGGCGCTGATCGTGGGCTTCAGTGACCTGTATACCGAAAACGGCCAGGCCAATCCTGCAAAAGAAGCAGGGCTCAAGCTGGGCGATCTGGTCGTCAGCGTGGACGGCCAGCCCACTCTGAGCACCGCCGCGCTGCGCGAAGTGAGCGACCTGGCCGGCGGGCGCAGCGTGACCGTGGTGTACGTGCGGGATTCCGTCCAGCGTACCGCCCAGCTTACGCCCATCCGGGACGATACCGGTCAGTGGAAAGCCGGGATGTGGGTACGGGATTCCTCCGCCGGCGTGGGGACCCTGACCTTTGTGGACGAAAGCCGCGGCGTTTTTGCCGGGCTGGGCCATTCCATCAACGACAGCGACACCGGCAAAAGCATTACGCTGCGCTCGGGCGAAATCGTCCCCTGTGAGATCACCGGCTATACCATGGGCAGCGTCGGCAGCCCCGGCGAGCTGAAAGGCAAATTTGTGGGCCTGAACGCCGTGGGCACCATTGTGCTCAACGGCACCACCGGCGTGTACGGTACCACCCGGGCGCTTTTTTCCGGCCGGCAGACAGAGGTGGCCTTTTCGCAGGAGGTCACCGCCGGGGCGGCCACGCTGCTGACCACCATCAACGGCAGCACCCCCCAAGCCTACGCCATCGAGATCGAAAAGCTCAACCTTTCCGGCGAGGACGAAAATCGCAATCTGGTCATCCATGTTACCGACCGCGCGCTGCTGGAAGCCACCGGCGGCATCGTGCAGGGCATGAGCGGCAGCCCGATCCTGCAAGACGGCCGGCTGGTGGGGGCGGTGACGCATGTTCTGGTCAACGACCCCACCCGCGGCTATGCCATTTTTGCGCAAACCATGTTGGAACAGGCCGAACAGGTGCGCACTTTGGCAGATACTGCGGCGTAAAGGCTGAAGATGCCAAATTTTGCAGGGGGCTGCGGCGGCATTTTTTATTCAATCTGGAAAAAATTGGAAAAAGCCATTGCACTGAATGGCAAAATATGGTAAAATTTCCATCGTTAAGGGAGAGAAGAAACACGGAGGATCAAACGATGGAAAAAATCAAATTTTTGATGTCGGATACGGGCGCAGAGGTCACGGCGCAGTGCCGTCAGGCACTGGAGCAAAAGGGCATTGAGGTGACCGTGGTGGAAAAGGACGGCCAAAAGGTGCTGCAAAAGATGCTGGCTGTCCGGCCGCGGGCGGTGCTGCTGGATGCCTTTATGCCCGGGCTGGACGCCATCACGGTCAAGCAGCGCTACAACGCCGCGGGCGAAAACCACACGTCTTTTTTCGTCACTGGCGCGTTCCAGAACGAAGAAATGGAGCAGGAACTGCTGGATGCGGGCTTTGCGTTCTATTTTGTCAAGCCCTTTGACGAAAACGTTCTGGTCAACCGGGTGCTCAAAGCCGCCGGCGCGGGGGAGCGCCGCCTGCACGCCAGCGTGGTGGACAGCGACGAGCTGACCGTGACCGAGATCCTGCACCAGATCGGCGTACCAGCGCACATCAAGGGCTACCAGTTCCTGCGCGATGCGATCCTGCTCACTATGAACGACCCCGAATACATCAACGCTGTGACCAAGCGCCTGTATCCGGAGATCGCCAAGAAAAACAGCACAACGGCCTCCCGCGTGGAGCGCGCCATCCGCCACGCCATCGAAGTGGCCTGGGACCGGGGCGATGTGGACACGCTGAACAGCTATTTCGGCTATACCATCCATAACCTGCGGGGCAAGCCCACCAATTCCGAGTTTATCGCCATGATCGCCGATAAGATGCGCCTGGATAAAAAGCAGCGCAGGGCCTGAAGCAAAAATCAAAGCCCCCTGCGGGAGACAAGCAATATAGCTTGCCACCTGCAGGGGGCATTTTTTTACCTTGTGCCGCACACAGTGCTTTTGTGCCGGCGAGATGTTACACGCGCCGGGCTTATTTGCGCTCGCTCAGGCCCAGAATATAATCGGCGGAGACGTGGTAAAAACGGCAAAGCGTGACCAGATGGTGGATCGGCATCTCGCTTGCGCCGCGCTCATAGCGCGCATACATGGTCTGGGAAGTCCCCAGGATCTGCGCGATCTGGGTCTGCGTCATATCGGCATCCTCGCGCAAATTCCGAATGATGCGAACATAGTCCATACGAATCACCACCTGCTGTGACCATCCTAGCATAATAAAGATATTTACTATTGGATTTAGTAAATATCTTTACTATAATGGAGAGGACGCCCCCCGGCTGCCGGCAGCATGCCGCAGAAACCGGGGAATAAAGCGAAAGGACAAACGGTTGTGAAACGAATGCAGGATCGTAAAAGAAAGGGGCTGCTGGCAACCGCCGCACTGGTTCTGGCGGCAGCGCTGGCGGGGTGGTGCCTGGCGGGGCCGCTTGAAATTCTGCAAAGTGGATATGCTTTGCAGATGGATAGCCCTGCCGCGGTATGGAAACTGTATGAACGTGAACCAGGCCGGCCGGTGCTGCAGAAGCGTCCTGCTGCATAAAGCCCTGCTCAAACGCCGTATATCCCGCCGTATATCCCCGGAAATCCTGCGCCATGCCCGCGGCAAAACCGTGCGGCGCTTTGTGTGACGCTCCGCAGATCTGGTTGCCTGCCTTGCGCCAAACCTTGCTGTATTGCGCTGGTGCGCCTGTTCCACGTTCCCGATCCTGTTGCCGCTGCGCCGCCCCGCATGCCGCCCATCAAAAAAATGGAATATCCGCCCTGCGGCCCTGCCATCGACCGGCAGGGCCGTTTTGCTTGTGGGCGGCCCTGCAGCACAGGTTTTACAAATGGAATTGCCCCGCATGGTGGATTTTTGGCCGGCGGCGCGCTATAATAATCCTTATACTGAAAAACAGGAAAAAACAGGCAGAGCACGGCGCCGGCTGACCGGCCCCCGGCAGAAAGGAACCTTTATGAAGCAGACGGTATCGGCGGTTCTGGTGGCGGCAGGGGCCTCCACCCGTATGGGCTTTGATAAGCTCGCGTTTGATCTGGGCGGCGGGCAGACCGTGCTGCAAAAGAGCGTTGCCGTCTTCGACGCCTGCCCGGCCGTTACCGAACTGGTGCTGGTGGCGGACGCCGGCCGCGAAAGTGTGCGGCAGGCGGCGGCACTGTG
>CAMFSB010000204.1 GCA_945982465.1 uncultured Faecalibacterium sp.
CGGGCTGGTCGTCCAGAAAGCCCGCGCAGTAGTTCAGCCCCACAAGGCACCCGCGCTCGGCCATGGCGCGGATCATTTCGTCGGTCAGGTTGCGGCAGTGGGGCGCCAGCGCGCGGCAGTTGGAATGGCTGGCGGCAAACGGGCGGGCGGCATGCTCCGCCACGTCCCAAAAGCCCTTATCCGAAAGATGGCTCACGTCCACGATCATGTGCAGCCGTTCCATTTCGGCCAGAAATTCCAGCCCCAGGGGCTTCAGCCCCGTTTCGGTGTTGGGCATGCACGGCCAGATATCCGCCGTGTTGCCGGGGGCCGTGTTGGGGCTGGCCAGCTCGTTTTCGTGGTTCCAGGTCAGGGTCATCATGCGCACGCCCAGCGCGTACAGCTGGCGCAGCACGCCCAGGCTGCCCTTGCAGCAGCCGCCCTCCTCCACCGTAAGCATGGCGCTGAGCCTGCCCGCCGCCGCGTTGCGCCGGATGTCCTCCGCCGTGTGCACCGGGGCGCTGCGGTCCGGGTAGCGGGCCATGATGCGGTGGAACAGATCGATCTGCTCCAGTGCCGTGACCAGCGGGTCATCGGCCGCGCCCAGATTGATGAATGCCGCCAGGCATTGCAGCATATAATCGCCCTGCTCCAGTTTTTCCAGATCAACATGCAGGTCGTTGTGTTCAAAGCTTTTGGGCGCGCCGGCCTTTTCCGCATAGCGCAGCTCGCTCAGCGTATCACAGTGCAGGTCCCAAACCTTCATGGGTCTATCCTCTCGTTCTTGTTTGTTCCGGCAGGACGCCGTTCAAAAAATCGTGCCCGCGGTGTACAGCGCCTCGTCCAGATCCTGGCGGTAGCGCGGGCTGGCCGGGTCCAGGCTGTTGATCACCACGCCGCCCGACTGGGCCGCGCCGGTGGAATGGATGTATTCGCCCCCGCCCAGGTACAGCGCGATGTGCCCCGGGAAGTACAAAAGATCCCCCGGCTGCGCCGCCGTGCGCGGGATGGCGCGCACCGGCCAGCCCTCCATGATCTTTGCGTCCCGGTAAATGAGCACGCCGTTTTGCAGGTAGCTGGTGCTGGTCAGGCCCGAGCAGTCGATGCCGCGGGAGGATTTGCCGCCCCAGCGGTATTCCACGCCCAGATATTTTTTTGCCGTGGCCAGCACCGCCGCGCGGAACGCCGCCTCGCTGCCCGCAAAGCAGCGCGCCAGCGCCTGCTCCACCAGCTGCCGCGGCTGTGTGCCCTCGGCCAGGGCAAAGGCTTCGTCGAACCGGCGCGCGCCGTCCAGCGCGAACACCGCGGTTTCCCGGTAGAGCACCGGCTCCAGCGCCACCTGCCACACATAGCCGGCCGTGCCGTCGTTGAGCAGCACCCGTGCCCAGCCGGGGGTGGGCTGTTCCGGCGGTGCAAGCCGCAGCGTGCCGCCGCGCTCCAGCGTCAGCAGCCGCACCCCCTGCACGCCGGGCAGCGACAGCACATCGGTGGTGCGCCCTGCCAGCGCCCGCCGGCTTTGCAGCCGGGCGCGCAGCTCCCCGCCGGTGCAAAAGCGCAGCTGGGCGGCATGCACATAGCCGTGGTAGCCGTAAAAGGTCAGAATCTCTGTAAAATCCCCGGGCAGGGCCGTTCCGTCGGCCGCTGTGCCGCCGGGGCCGGCCAGCACGCGGCAGGCCTGACCGTACAGGCCCTCGTCGCCAATGGCGGAAAGCACGCCGGCGTCGCCTTGCATGGTTTCGGCGGGCAGGTCGTAGATCGTGACCACCGGCCGGTCGATCAGGGCATATTCCATGGCAAAACCTCTGCATAAACAATCAAAATAAGCGTGCGCCTCCGCCTTTGCCGCAAGGGGTGCACACGCCATTATAATAATCGAATTTTCCCGCTTTGAAAAGAGCTTTTTCGCACAAAAAACAGCCCCGCAGAGCGCCTGCGGCCAAGCACCCTGCGGGAAAAAGGCGGTTTGGGGCCGGATCCCCCGTATTTGCGCTTACAGCCGGCGTTCGTAATAGCAGTGGAACGCGATGAAGCTGACAAAGAAAACCAGCACCACCGCCGCGCTGAACACCAGCAGCTCAAACGAGACCAGCCCACCGGCCAGCATTACCCCATACAGCACGGCCAGGGTCGCCAGCCCGGCGGCAAGCTGCGCCCGGCGGTTGATCTCCTGCAGGCGCTCGTCTTTATCCCGGCAGCGGGCCTGTTTGAGCTTTTCCTCATTGCGCAGCAGCGCGGCCAGCCGCCGTTCGCCCACAATGCCGCACACGATCAGGGCAAGGCCCACGCCGGTATAAAACCCTTTGCAGAATTCGCCGTGCGCGCCGGCCGCCACCAGCCGCGGCACCGCAAAAAACGCAGCCAGCTCCGCCAGTACGCCCAACGCGCACAGCGCGCGCAGCAGCCGCTGCCGCCCCTGCACCAGCCGGCGGTATTCCTCCACATTGGCCGTTTTGCAGGCAAAAAGTTCCTTGATGAACATGTATCATTCCTCCAGCTCTGAAAAATCAAACACTTCTTCGATGGTCAGCCCAAAGTAACGGGCGATCTTGTACGCCAGCTCCAGGCTGGCCGTGTACCGGCCCACCTCGATGCTGGTGATCGTCTGCCGCGTTATGCCCACGGCGTCGGCCAGCTCCTGCTGGCTCAGTTTGCGCGCCTTGCGCAGCTGCGGGATGTTGGTACGCATTGGGCTTCGCCTCCGTTTCTCCACCAGCGGCGGCGCGCCCCGGGCGCGCGCCGCCGCTGACACATTTTCGCAAAGCATGCTTTGCATTTTTTGAAGTGTTTTCTGTTCAGGCCGGGTAATCCGCGATCTGCGGGAAGGCGGCCGCCTGATATATGCCGCCCTGATCCAGCGTTTGCAGCCAGTTCGACGACCAGGGCTGGTAGTTGACCGCGTTGTAGCCCTCGCCCTCGGTCCATGCCAGCGTGATGTTATGGTACTCGGCGCCGGTCAGCGTGCCGTCCTTTTCCCGCTGGTCAAAATGATAGTTGATGTTCACCACGCCGTTGCCGCGCAGATAGATTGAATCCACGGCGCCCCCGTCCGCCCGGATCATGGCCAGGTCGGCCGGCAGGTTCTGCGCTTCGGCCCGGCTCAGCTCCAGCGCCAATAGCTGCTGTTCGGTGATGGGCACACCGCCGTATTCCCGCAGGGACACGGTGGCTTCATCCCAGTACAGCCAATACTGCTTGCTGGTGTGGCCGCCGGCCGGCTGCATCCGCCCGTTTTCCACCATGCCGACGGCATCCCACGCACTGCTGGTAACGGCAAACTGCCCGCCGCCCAGATACGCCAGCGTTTCGCCGGGAACGTCTACGGCCAGCGCGCGGCCGTTTTGCAGCGTCCACAGGTGGGTCTGCACCGTGGTGGCCAGCTGCACCGCGCACCCGAACAGTACCCGACCGCCCACATCCACCGGCTCCCAGACGGTGCACCCGTCGCCGTACTCGTTGGCAAACAGTGTTTCGGCCCGGCCGTCCGGCCCGGCCCAGTACACCCCGCCGGTAAACGGCTCCGCCCCGGCGGAGGACGCGCCGCGGCTGCTGTGCAGCACCGTGCTGCCGTCAGCCAGCGTATACCGGGCGTACAAAGTCTCGTCGGCGGGCAGAAGGCCGGCCAACTGCTGCGCCGCCTGCGCGTTCTGCTGTTCCTGCGCGGCAGCCACATACGGCAGCAGGTCCACGGTCAGGTACGGCTCGTCCATCCCCTCCGACGGTAATTCGGCCGAAAGCCACAGCTCGTACAGCCACAGCTCCTGCGCCGGGCCGATGGCGACCCACTGCCCCGGCTGCCAGGCGTGTTCCGCCTGCTGCTGCTCCAGATAGTGCACCGACATGGCCGCGCCGTCGCCCATGCGCACCGTGCCGTACACCGCAATGAACCATTCCGGGCCGTCAAAGCCGGTTTGGGGCACGGTGAAGCCCAGCTCCCCGGCTTCGTTGACCCGGATGCCGGCTTTCAGCGCTTCCAGCGCCGCGTCCGCGTCGCGGCCGATGGCCGTCTGTTGCCCCCCGGTGGCCGAAGCATCGCTCTGCGCCTGCGAAAGCGCCGAGGACGCTTCTTCCCCCTGCGCGGCGGGACTTGCGCCGGTCAGCGTGGCCGCCGCAGCCGCAGCAGCACCAGCCCCCACAGCGCGTAGGTCACCCGTGCCGGGACCTG
>CAMFSB010000205.1 GCA_945982465.1 uncultured Faecalibacterium sp.
ATGATCTTGTCGATGATGACGCTGCCCTCCCGGCCGGCGTTCTGCGCGATCTGACGCAGCGGAGCCTCCATGGCTTTCATCACGATCTTGGCGCCGGTGCGCTCGTCGCCATCCAGGGTATCGACCAGGGCGCGCACCGCCGGAATGGCGTTGATGGGAGCCACGCCGCCGCCGGCAACGATGCCCTCTTCCACAGCGGCCTTGGTGGCGTTCAGGGCGTCCTCAATGCGCAGCTTCTTGTCTTTCATTTCCACTTCGGTCGCAGCGCCGACCTTGATGACCGCCACGCCGCCGGCCAGCTTGGCCAGGCGCTCCTGCAGCTTTTCGCGGTCGAAGTCGCTGGTGGTCTCGCCGATCTGCGCGCGGATCTGGGCCACACGGTTGGCGATCTCCTGCTTATCGCCGGCGCCGCCCACGATGGTAGTGGTCTCCTTGGTCACCTTGACCTGGCTGGCGTGGCCCAGCATGTTCAGGGTCGCATCCTTCAGCTCGATGCCCAGATCAGAGGAAATGACCTGGCCGCCGGTCAGGATGGCGATATCCTGCAGCATCTCCTTGCGGCGGTCGCCAAAGCCGGGCGCCTTGACTGCCACGACCGTAAAGGTGCCGCGCAGACGGTTGACGATCAGGGTGGACAGAGCCTCGCCCTCAATGTCCTCAGCGATGATCAGCAGCTTGCGGCCGGACTGCACGATCTGCTCCAGCAGCGGCAGCAGATCCTGAATGACGCTGATCTTCTTATCGGTGATCAGGATCAGGGCGTCGTCCATCTCGGCGACCATCTTTTCGGTATCGGTGACCATATACGGCGTGATATAGCCGCGGTCGAACTGCATGCCCTCCACCACGTCGGCGTAGGTATCGGCAGTGGTCTTGTTTTCCTCAATGGTGATCACGCCGTCCTTGGAGACTTTCTCCATCGCGTCGGCGATCAGCTTGCCGATCTCCGGGTCGCCGGCAGAGATGGTGCCCACGCGGGCGATGTCCTCGCTGCCCTTGACCTTCTGGCTGTTGGCCTTGATGGCTTCCACAGCGGCCTTGACAGCCTTCTGCATGCCGCGGCGCACATCCATGGGGTTGGCGCCGGCGGCAACGTTCTTCATGCCCTCGGTGACCATGGCCTGCGCCAGAACGGTGGCCGTGGTAGTGCCGTCGCCGGCCGCGTCGTTGGTTTTGGTTGCAACTTCGCGCTCCTGCTGCGCGCCCTTGTTCTCTCAGGCGTCCTTCAGCTCGATCTCCTTGGCGATGGTCACGCCGTCGTTGGTGATGACCGGGGCGCCGAACTTTTTGCCCAGCACCACGTTGCGGCCCTTGGGGCCCAGGGTGATCTTGACGGTATCGGCCAGCGTGTCGATACCGGCGCAAAGAGCTTTACGGGCATCCTCGCCCTGCTTGATCTGTTTTGCCATAAGAAAGTCTCTCCTTTACAAATTCATTCAAAATCCGGGCAAAGGGCCCGGCGGTTCATGCGGCCTGCTCAGTCCTGCACGATGGCCAGAATGTCGCTCTGGCGGACGATGGTGCACTCCTCGCCGTCCACCTTGACTTCGGTGCCGGAGTATTTGCTGGTGAGCACCTTGTCGCCGACCTTGACGAGCATCTCAACTTCCTTACCGTCCACAACACCGCCGGGGCCAACGGCCAAAACCTGGGCCACCTGGGGCTTCTCCTTGGCGGAAGCGGTCAGGATGATACCGCCCTTGGTGGTCTCCTCGGCTTCCATCATCTTGATGACGACACGGTCTGCAAGAGGCATGATCTTCATAATAGTTCTCCTCCTATAAAAAATTTATTGTAACGCAGTTTGTTGTTTAGCACTCTGTATCTTTGAGTGCTAAAGCTATTTTAGTCATCTCCCCTGCAAAAATCAAGCCCCTGATGCAAATAAATTTTGTAAAGAATTTATGACAGAGCCGCCGCCCGTGCAGCGCCCCCACCTATTCATCGATCCATCGTTTATTATTTGCACGCAGGCGCAGTTTGCCGCGCATACACCGCCGCGGGGAGCACGATGCGACCCGCCAGCGGCAGCACCCGGGCGCTGATGCCCTGCGCGGGCCGGCACTCGCCATCCACATTTACAATCAGCGGGCGGGCAGTGCTATCCTCGGCGCTGATCTGCGCGGTGCGGCAGCGGCGGAACTCGATCACATCCCGCAGCGCAGGGATCACCTCGCCGTTCTGAATATGCAGGCCTTTCTGGTACAGCGGCAGCACCCGGGCAATGCGCATCAGGCCGATCTTGTGCACCAGCATCACATCCAAAAGGCCGTCGTCCATGCGGCATTCCGGCGCAGCAAAAAAGCCGCCGCCGTAATATCCGCCGTTGCACAGCGCCACCATCAGGCACTCCCGCGAGACTGCCTGCCCGTCCAGCGTGATGCGCAGCCGGCGGCCCAGCGGCCCCAGCAGCTGTTGCAGGATCGAAAGACGGTACGCCGCTTCGCCGCCGCACAGCGGCAGACGGCGGAATTTGGGGATCTCGTAGGCGATCTGCGCATCCAGCCCGGCCGAGCAGATCGCCGCGCCGATGCCGAATTCCGTTTCAAACAGGTCGATCTCCCGTTCGCCGCCGGCCAGCTGGCCGGCCAGATCCAAAAATTCCTCCCGCGTGCCAAAATTGCGCAAAAAGTCGTTGCCGCTGCCATACGGCAGGCAGCCCACCGCCGCGTTTTTATAAGGATAGGCACCGCTGAGCACTTCATTCAGCGTGCCGTCGCCGCCCACCGAAAACAACTGCACCCGTTCGCCGCCGCAGGCGTACTGTTCCGCAAGCTGTTTGGCGTGGCCCGCGTATTCCGTGCGCACGATGGTGTATTCCTCCGCCGCAAGCCCGGCCGCCGCCGCTCCCTGCGGCAGCCGCCGTTCCAATTCCACCCCAGCGTCACGTCCGCCCGCGACCGGGGTCATAATAAAGATCCGTTTCATGATTTCTCCTGCCTTCCGTTTTCTGCGGTACGGCCGCGTCAAAGCATCCTGCCCATTGCCTATAATGATATAGCAATCCGATCAAAACCGCAAGCATGGAATAAGCGACGCCGGTTTGAGGGAATACTCTGCTGCGGAGGGATGATACCATGGAGATCTTGCAGGTCGTTGCACAGAGCTTTCTCTCGATTGCTGTACTGTTTTTTCTGGCCCGCATCGAGGGCAAATGCAGCATCAGTCAGCTGACCATGTTCGACTACATCAACAGCATCACCATCGGCTCCATTGCTGCCGAGCTGGCGACCAACCTGGAGGACTGGCCCAAGCCTCTTACAGCAATGCTGATTTATGGGCTGGTCACCGCGCTGATCGGCTGGCTGCGCTGCAAATGGCTGCCGCTGCGCCGCTTTGTCAACGGCAAGCCGACCATTCTGCTGGAAAACGGCCTGATCCTGAAAGACAACCTGCTGAAAGTCAAGCTGGACATCAACGAGTTCCTGACCCAATGCCGTGTGGCCGGTTACTTTGATCTGGATCAGCTCAAATGCGTCATTATGGAAACCAATGGTCTGATTAGCTTTTTACCAAAAGCGCAGCAGCGCCCCGCCACGCCAAAAGACTTATCACTGGAGCCGGATGAGGAAAGCCTGTTTGTCAGCCTGATCTTTGACGGTAGGCTGCTGCGCCTGCCCCTGGAAAACTTTGGCAAAAACGAACAGTGGCTGTACGAAAAGCTGCATGCGGCCGGTATTGGACAGATCAGCGAGGTATTTTTGGCCTGCTGCGATGAAAGCGGAAACTTCCGCGCGTATCGCATTCCAAAGGCCGGGCAGGGGCAGAAGAACGTGTTTGAGTGAGGACGTTGTTTTCTGCGGCGGCCTACGGGCGCCTTCTCGCCTTCCGTCCCTGCTTTTTGTAAAAGCTCCGTGGAAGCGGCGAATTCCGCCGGGCTTGCTGCGATCGAGAAACATAAAAGAGGAGACCACGGAAGTGGTCTCCTCTTTTGTAAATTTTAGGTTCCTGTGCTTTTGATTACTTGAAGTAACGCTCCAGCAGGCCCTTCAGAGCCTTGCCGTGACGAGCCTCGTCGCGGGCCATCTCGTCAATCACTTCGCTTCGCTCGTGATTGTGCCGGACTCATTGGACCGGAAAATGCCATTGTTGTCAAGAGTTACGGCGTGGTAGGTGAAGAGTCTATTTTTATTCTTTGTTG
>CAMFSB010000206.1 GCA_945982465.1 uncultured Faecalibacterium sp.
TGGAGGGCCTTCTCGATCCCGGCCTTGGCCCGCTCCAGGGCCTCCTGGCGCTGGTTTCGTTCAGCACCTCGGCCACACGGCGGGCCGCCGCCACGCTCATGCTCAGCATCACGAACACCATCGACAGCATCATCAGGCTCATCAGGATGTTCATCACATAGGTGAACAGGCTGGTGAGCTGGCCGGTGGTCAGGCTGCCGCCCACGATCATCTTGGCGCCCATCCAGCTCAGCGCGATGTTGCATGCGTACACGCACAGCATCATCACCGGGTTGTTCAGCGCCAGCCGGGTCTCGGCCTTGATGAACATGTGGTACAGGTTATCCGACGCGGTCTTGTACTTTTTGTTCTCATAGGCTTCGCGCACAAAGCTCTTGACCACCCGGATGCCGGTGATATTTTCCTGCACAGAGGCATTCAGATCGTCGTAGCGCTTGAACACAAAGTCAAAGATCTTGGTGACCGTGCTGATGATCAGGCTCAGCGACACCAGCAAAAACGCCATGGCCACCAAAAAGATCACCGACAGCCGCGGGCTGATGATAAACGCCATGACCAGCGCGCAGATCAGGTTGACCGGCACGCGCACGCACATGCGCAGCAGCATCTGCAGCGCCTGCTGCAGATTGGTCACGTCGGTGGTCATGCGGGTGACCAGGCCCGCCGTGCTGTATTTGTCAATGTTGGAAAACGAATAGGTCTGGATATGGGCGAACATCGCCTCGCGCAGGTTGCAGGCAAAGCCGGTGGTGGCCCTTGCCGACACCCAGCCCGCAGACGCGCCAAACAGCAGGCCCAGCGCCGCGCACACCACGATCAGCCCGCCGTATTTCAGGATGGCGTTGATATCGCCCTTTTCCACGCCCTGATCGATCAGCGCCGCCATAATAAATGGGACGATGGTATCCATCACAGCTTCCAGCATGGAAAGGATCGGCGTGATGATCGTTTCCTTTTTATACTGCCTGAGCTGTGCAGCAAGTGTTTTTAGCATAAAGTCCTCCTTGACTGCGCCGCTGCTCCCTGCACGCCGGCCCCTGCACACGCAAGCGGAGCCGCATAAACCGCGGCGGCGTATTCATTTTTGGGGCAGGCAAGTCTCTGCCGCTCGGTCCGGCGATGTTTCCTCCAGCCTGTTGCGCAGCTTGAGCAGCAGCCGCAGCATTTCGTCCCGCTCTTCGGGGGTCAGCAGACTGTCCAGATACGCATCGGTCTCCCGCAGCGTTTGCAGTACGCGGCGGTCTACCTCCCGGCCCTCGTCGGTCAGCACCAGACGCTTGAGCCGGGCGTCGTGCTCCACCCCCTCGCGGCGGATGTAGCCCTTTTTCTCCATCAGCTGCAAAATGTTGGTGACCGTAGACCGGGTGATCGAAAACTCCCGTTCAATATCACGCTGGTAGATCTCCCGATCGCTGTGGCTTTTCAGGTACCCCAGGATCCAGCCGTGCATCGAGGTCACGTCCTCTACCCCATTGGCGCGGCCGCGCTGGTTCTGGCAGCGCTGGATCAGGTTGTTCACCCGGCGGATCTGCGCGGAAATGACCATCGGCGGCTCGCGGGGCGGCCCGCTGCAGCATCGGGCGGGCGGCTCGCTTTTTTGGTTTTTCATGCGGCGTCTCCTTTCGCATTGATAATCCGCTATCAAACGCTCCGGTAGCGGACTGTTTGCTATAAAACATTCTACTCCTATTTTTCCCTATGTCAAGAGCAGGCCGCAAAAAAGAACGCGGCGGAGGCGCTTGCGCGCTCCGCCGTAATATTTTGGTCGGCTTCAGAGGATATAAAAGCCCCAGCTGGGCAGCCATTTCAGGCTGGCCGCCCATGCGGCGGACACCGGCAGGCCCGAAAGCACCGGGTAAAACCAGACAAACAGCACCGCGGCCGCCGCCACAATGCCCACCCCGGCCCGCTTTGCAGCCGGCGGGCTGTGCTGGGCCAGCTCGCCCAGGCACAGCGTGAGCGCCAAAATCAAAAACGCCAGGCACGGGAAGAAATGATACAAAAACGTGCAGCGCGTCACCAGCACCCAGGGCAGAAGCTGGCTTAAAAAGAACACCATCACGCCGCACTGGGCCGCCGTGCTGCGGCCCGCCAGCCCCTTGGCAAACAGGGCCAGCACAGCCGCGGCTCCCAGCCAGCACACCACGGGGTTGAAAAAGCCCGCAATGCTGGCATAGCTGCCCTGCGGCAGGCCGCTGCCCATATAATACCACACCGGGCGCAAATCCAGCGGCCAGCTGTACCAGCAGGAGGAAAAGGCATGGGTGGCCTCCAGCGAGGAATGATACCAGTACATATAGGTCTGGCAGTTCCACCATTCCCGCAGACCGAACGCCGGATCGTACAGCCGGTAGGGCAGGTAGCTGAGCAGGTAGATGACCAGCGGAACCGCCACAAAGAACAAAATGCCCCCGCCGATGGCCAGCCAGAACTCGCGGGCAAACTGGCGGTATCTGCGCTGCCGGGGCGGCACGCCCGGCCCGCACAGCTGCCGGTGCCGCTGCCACAGCACGCCGAAATAGCACACCGCCAGCCCGGCGCCGGCGTACAGCCCCGTCCACTTGGACGCGCAGCCCAGCCCAAAGGCCATCCCGCACAGCGCCATGGGCGCCACCGAGCCGCCCACACCCTTTTGCAGCACGCTCTGGCAGTAGCACACCATCCAGTACGCTCCCAGCAGGATAAAGAAAGTAACGTAGCTGTCAATGGTGGCCAGGCGGCTCTGAGAAAAGCGCATGAAATCCAAACTGAGCAGCACGGCCGCAAAGCCCGCCAGCCGGGGCTTGCGGGTCAGCCGCCGGGCCAGCAGGTACAGCACCGGCACCATCAGCACGCCGAACAGCGTGCCGAAAAACCGCCAGCCAAAGCCGGTCATACCAAAGATCGCAATGCCCAGCGCGATCAGATCCTTGCCCAGCGGCGGGTGGGTGGTCTCGTAGATCTGCATGCCGTGCAGCGTTTCGTAGCCGGTGCGGGCGTGGTAGATCTCGTCAAAATAAAAGCTGTTCAGCTGGCTGATGGTATCCGGCACAAGAGCTGCCTCGTCAAACAGGGCGCTGTTCATACCGTCGGTCTCGGCCGGGCTTTGGGCGGTAAGCCCCACGCGGCTGCCGGCCGCATCCCGGAACTCAAGTTCAAACACCTGGCCGTCGGTGACCGTGATGGTGTACGGGCCGGAGCCGCTGTTGATCGCCAGCATTTTCCAGGTGAACGGGTTGCCGTACGAAAGCTCCATTTCCGCCACCGGCGCGCCATCGGCATCGGCGATGGTCAGCCGGCCGCAGTTGCTGCTGGAAATGCCCGGGTAGACCAGCACACAGTCGGCTTCACCGGTCAGCCGCACGGTATACTGGGCGCTGCCCTGCCCGTTGGCATCCACACAGGTCTGGGGGGCGGTGGTGTCGCCCAGATAGGCAAAGCTCACCGCCGCCACGCACAGCGTCAGGCCGGTCAGCAGCAGCCGTTCGCGCCGCGTCCACACCGGCTGCGGCTTGGGCGCAGGCGGCACCTCCGGCACCGGCCGCGGGCACAGCGGCCGGACCTTTCTGCCGCAGCACACGTCCCACGCGGCCGCCAGCAGCAGCAGGCACAGCACCGTTTCGGCCGCACCCACGCCCCGCAGCATCAGCGTGCTGGACGCACTGGTCAGAAATTCGTCGTCGCTGCCCACCGTGCAGTACACCACGGCCAGATTGAACAGGCTGGTCAGCGAAAGCCCGCCCGCCAGCAAAAACAGCTTTTGGCTGCCAAAGCGGGCCGCAGCCGCGCACAGCAGCACCGCCCCAAAGATCAGGTAGCGCTCGTGCATGCGGTGGCTGAAGGTGAACACCCCCACCGTGTACACGGCGGCCAGCAGCAGCGGGCTGAAGCGGCCTTTCTTTTCGGCGCGGACCGCCAGCACCACGGTAAAGGCCGTAAGCGCCACCAGCAGCACGGTGCCCAGCTGCTGCCAGGTGCACAGCGGCAAAAGGCCGAACAGCCGGAACGGATCGGTCTGGGGCTTCCAGTTGGCGCCCAGCGCCGCCATCAGGTTAAAGCCGTTGATGGTGGCATAGGGGTAGCTGCCGGCGGTGGTCAGGTATTTTTCGGTCAGGCCGGTCCACAGCCCCCCAACACCCCAGAACGGCAGGCCG
>CAMFSB010000207.1 GCA_945982465.1 uncultured Faecalibacterium sp.
CCGGCCCAGCCCGCCGAAACGGAGCAGCCGGAGCAGCAGAGCACCGCAGCTGAAGCGCCGGCAGATGAGACCGACGGCTTTTGGGAAAAAGACGAACAGGAGCTGACCCGGAACGCTCCGCAGCCCGCGCAGAACGACGCGGTGCAAAACGCGTTCCGCGGCATCCGCTTCAGCGACTGACGCGTTTGCGGCGCAATCAATCAGAATGATCCTGCCGTGCCGCCTGGCCGGTGCGGCGGATGCATAAAAATCGAGGAGTGTGGAACCATTGGCTAAGACCCAATCCCAGTACGACGGCACGATCAATCTGCCCAAAACCCTGTTTGAGATGCGTGCCGGCCTGCCTGTAAAGGAGCCCGCGATGCTCAAAGACTGGCAGGAAAACGACCTTTACAACAACCTGATGAAGCACAACGAGGGCAAGCCCCGCTTTGTGCTGCACGATGGCCCCCCGTATGCCAACGGAAGCATTCACATGGGCACCGCGCTGAACAAGGTCATCAAGGATATCATTGTCCGCTACAAGAATATGACCGGCTTCCAGGCGCCGTATGTGCCGGGCTACGATACCCACGGCCTGCCCATCGAGCTGAAGGCGCTGAGCTCCGTAGGGGAGAAGAAAAAGGACATTTCCAAGCTGGAACTGCGCCGGATCTGCCATGAATTTGCCACCGAGCACATCGATATCATGAACGAGCAGTTCAAGCGTCTGGGCGTCATCGGTGACTTCGAGCACCCCTACCTGACCCTGAAGCCGGAGTTTGAGGCCCGTCAGATCGAGATCTTCGGCGAGATGGCCAAGAAGGGCTACATCTACAAGGGCCTGAAGCCCGTGTACTGGTGCCCGGACTGCCGCACTGCACTGGCAGAAGCCGAGATCGAGTACGGCGAGGACGACTGCGATTCCATCTTTGTGCGTTTCCACGTCTCGCAGGATCCCAACGGTGTGCTGGCAAAGTACGGCATCCCCATGGATAAGACCTACTTCGTCATCTGGACCACCACCACCTGGACCCTGCCCGCCAACGAGGCTATCTGCCTGAACGGCCAGTTTGAGTATTCGTTTGTGCGGATCAACGGGGAATATCACATCATGGCCACCGAGCTGGTCAAGAGCGTGATGGACGCCTGCCATATCGAGGAATACGAGGTCGTGGGCGAGCCGGTCAGCGGCGCCGAGTTCGAGCTGATGCGCTACCAGCATGTGTACCTGCCCAAGCAGGGATATGTGATCCTGGGCGAGCATGTCACGCTGGAAAGCGGTTCCGGCTGCGTGCATACGGCCGGCGGCCATGGCGTGGATGACTTTAACATCAGCAAAAAGTACCCGCAGGTGGCCATTACCGTCCCGGTGGACGACGGCGGCTATCTGACCGAACTGGCCGGCAAGTATGCGGGCCAGAAGGTGTGGGCGGCCAACAAGACCATTCTGGCCGATTTGCAGGCTTCCGGCGCCGTAATGGGCGTGCAGCACATCGTGCACAGCTATCCGCACTGCTGGCGCTGCCACAAGCCGATCATCTTCCGCGCAACGGAGCAGTGGTTCTGCTCGGTGGCGGCGTTCCGCGAGGACGTGTACAAGGCCATCGACACTGTGAACTGGATGCCCGAGTGGGGCCACGACCGCATGCGCGGTATGGTGCGCGACCGCAACGACTGGTGCATCAGCCGCCAGCGCACCTGGGGCGTGCCCATCCCCGCGTTCTACTGCAAAAAGTGCGGCAAATACCATATCACCGACGCGACCATCGCCGCGGTCAGCGAACTGTTCCGCAAGGAAGGCTCCGACGCGTGGTACAAATACGACGCGGAGCAGATCATCCCCGCCGGCGAAGTGTGCGAATGCGGCGCTTCCCAGTGGGAAAAGGACACCGACATCATGGATGTGTGGTTCGATTCCGGCTCGACCCATGTGGCTGTGCTGGAGGAGCGCCCCGAGCTGGCCTGGCCGGCGGACCTGTATATGGAGGGCGCCGACCAGTACCGCGGCTGGTTCCAGTCCAGCCTGCTGACCAGCGTGGCCACGCGCGGCGTTGCCCCCTATAAGGGCGTGCTGTGCCATGGTTGGGTCGTGGACGAGCAGGGCAAGCAGATGCACAAGAGCGCCGGCAACGGCGTAGAACCCAAGGAGATCATCAAGGATTACGGCGCGGATATCATCCGTCTGTGGGTCGCCAGCTCGGATTATACCGCCGACGTGCGCGCGGGCAAAAATATCTTCCGCCAGCTCAGCGAGGCGTACCGCAAGATCCGCAATACGGCTCGCTTCATGCTGGGCAACCTGAACGGCTTTGACCCCAACACCGATATGGTGGCGGATGACCAGCTGTATGAGATCGACCGCTTCGCGCTGGCCCGTCTGGACGATCTGCTCAAAGAGACCCACGACGGCTACGAAGCCTACAACTTCAGCAAGGTCTATCACGCGGTGCACAATTTCTGCGTGGTGGATATGTCCAACTTCTATCTGGATGTGGTCAAGGACCGCCTGTACTGCACCAATGGCGTGGGCCGCCGTGCCGCGCAGACCACAATGTACAAGGTGCTGACGGCTCTGGATAAGGTCATTGCGCCGATCCTGTGTTTCACCAGCCAGGAGATCTGGCAGCATCTGCCCAAGACCGAAGGCATGAACCGCTACGTCGTGTTCGAGGATATGCCGCAGGCCGGCGCGTATGCCGCGGACGCCGCTTTTGAAGAAAAGTGGAGCCGTATCATGGCGGTGCGCGACGAGATCAAGAAGGTGCTGGAGCAGGCCCGCGCCGAAAAGAAGATCGGCTCTTCGTTGGAAGCCGCGGTAACGCTGTATTGCTCCGATTCCGTTTACGCTGAGCTGAACGCCATCCCCATGGACGAACTGGCCGATCTGATGATCGTGTCCCGCGTGGAGCTGGTGCGCGGCGAAGGCGGCAGCGCCAGCGCCGTGGAAGGCCTGGGCGTTGCGGCAGCGCACGCGGAGGGCGCAAAGTGCGAGCGCTGCTGGAAGTATCTGGCGGACGTGGGTTCGCACGCTGCCCATCCTACGCTGTGTGCCCGCTGCGCCAGTGTGATCGAGGGCTGATAATCAACAAAGGCGGCGCTTCCCTGTGGGGGCGCCGCCTTTTTAGACAAGGGGTTTTTATGAGTGTTGTGATCGTGAATCTGGTCTGCGTTGCCGCGCTGATCGCCGTGGACCAGATCATCAAGCAATGGGCTGTGGCTGTGCTGGCCCCGGTGGGCAGCATGCCGCTGATCCCCCATGTGATCGAACTGCGTTTTTGCCTGAACGAAGGGGCGGCCTTCAGCCTGCTCAGCGGCAAGCAGGGGCTTTTGATCGCCGTGACCAGCGTAGCGCTGGCCGGGGTGGCCTGGTACCTGTTTTTCCGCTGCCGCGGCCGCGCACGCCGCTGGGAACGCATCGCCATGATCCTGGTGCTGGCCGGCGGGCTGGGCAATCTGATCGACCGGGTCGCCAACCGATGCGTGGTGGACTATCTGAATTTTCTGTTTATCAGCTACCCGATCTTCAACTTTGCCGATATCTGCGTGTGCGTGGGCATGGCTGTGTTTGTGCTGTGCATCCTGTTTGAAGAAAAGGACGGCTCTGCCGCCGGGGAGAAAAAGGGCTGACCCATGGAGCAGCGTGAATTTGTAGTGGAGCAGGAGGCTGCGGGCCTGCGTCTGGACCGGTTTTTAGCCGGGGAGGACACCGGCCTTTCCCGCAGCGCGCTGCAGGCGCTGGTGGGGAACGGCCATGTGCTGTGCAACGGCAGGCAGGTGGCCAAAAGCCTGAAACTGAAAGCAGGGGATACCATCCTGCTGGAGATCCCGGACGCAAAGCCCATCGAGGCGGTGCCGCAGCCCATCCCGCTGGATATCCTGTACGAGGACGCCCATCTGCTGGTGGTCAACAAGCCCAAGGGGATGGTGGTGCACCCTGCGCCGGGTAATCCGGACGGCACGCTGGTAAATGCGTTGCTGTACCACTGCGGCGGCAGCCTTTCGGGCATCGGCGGAGCGATCCGGCCGGGCATCGTCCACCGCATCGACAAAGACACCAGCGGCCTTTTGGTCGTGGCAAAAGACGACGCGGCGCACATCGGCCTGTCGCAGCAGATGGCGGTGCACAGCGTGCAGCGCGTGTATCAGGC
>CAMFSB010000208.1 GCA_945982465.1 uncultured Faecalibacterium sp.
CGGCGAAATCCTGCTTGGAAGCAAACCAGCGGCTGTCCCAATCTTTGATGACACCCACGCGAAGTCCGTGGGGATTAACTTTCTGGCCCATTTGTTTACCTCCTTACTCTTTCTCTTTCAGAACAACGGTCATGTGGCTGGTGCGCTTCAGGATGCGGTAGCCGCTGCCCTTTGCACGAGGCATCATGCGCTTGAGCGTGGGGCCGGGGCACACATAGCACTCGGCCACGTACAGGTTGTTCTTATCCATATTGAAGTTGTTTTCCGCATTCGCGGCTGCAGACTTCACCAGCTTCAGAAGGGGCTCACAAGCGGCCTTCGGGGTGTACTGCAGGATCGCCAGCGCTTCGTCCAGGGGCTTGTTCCGGATCAGATCCATCACGATCGAAACCTTGCGAGGACTAATGCGGGCGTAACGAAGAATAGCCCGAGCTTCCATTGTTGTGTTCCTCCTTCACTTATTTCGTGGTGCCGCCGTGGCCTTTGAACGTACGGGTGGGTACGAACTCGCCCAGCTTGTGGCCGACCATATCCTCGGTAACGTACACAGGCACATGCTTGCGGCCGTCGTGAACGGCGAAGGTGTGGCCGACGAACTCGGGGAAGATGGTGGAGGAACGGCTCCAGGTCTTGATGACCTGCTTTTTGCCGGAAGCGTTCATGTCTTCAACGTGCTTCATAAGAGCAGCCTGGACATAAGGTCCTTTTTTAATGCTTCTACCCATTGTCTAAAACTCCTCTCTTACTTTTCGTTAGCACGCTTCACAATGAACTTGTCGGAGCGGTTGTGATGCTTGCGGGTCTTGAGGCCCATGGCGGGCTTGCCCCAGGGGGTCAGCGGGCCGCTGCGGCCGATGGGCGCGCGGCCCTCGCCGCCGCCGTGCGGGTGATCGCAGGGGTTCATGACCGAACCACGGCTGCCGGGACGAACGCCCATGTGGCGCTTGCGGCCGGCCTTGCCCAGGTTGACGTTCTCATGGTCCAGGTTGGACACCTGGCCGATGACGGCCGTGCAGTTGATGGGCACATTGCGCATTTCGCCGGAGGGCAGACGCACCAGGGCGTAGCCATTCTCCTTGGCCATCAGCTGCGCCATGTTGCCGGCGGAGCGCACCAGCTGGGCGCCCTTGCCGGGGTACAGCTCGATGTTGTGGATGATGGTACCAACGGGGATGTTGGCAAAGGGCAGGCAGTTGCCGGGCTTGATGTCGGCGCCGGCGCCGCTGACCACCTTGTCGCCGACCTTCAGGCCTTCGGGGCAGATGATGTAGCTCTTGACGCCGTCTTCGTACTCGATCAGGCTGATGAAGGCCGAACGGTTGGGATCATACTCGATGGTCTTGACCGTGGCGGGCATGTCCACCTTCTGGCGCTTGAAGTCGATCACGCGGTACTTGGTACGGTTGCCGCCGCCGTGATGGCGGACGGTGATGCGGCCGGTGTTGTTGCGGCCGCTGTGCTTCTTCATGGGCTCCAGCAGGCTGCGCTCCGGCTCGACCTTGGACAGAACGCTGTAGTCGGTCACAGTCATTCCGCGGCGGCCCGGGGTAGTGGGGCCATATTTCTTGATAGCCATTGCTCGTTCTCCTTTTTGATCTTATGACTTATTATCGGGGTCATATCCCCATATGCGAGCCCTCGGCGGGCTCTCAGATCATGCTGTTGAAGAATTCGATCTCCTTGGAGTCCTTCTTCAGGGTCACGATCGCCTTTTTGGAAGCGGCGGTGTAACCAGCATGCATGCCCTGGCGGCGGTAGCGGCCGCGCACCGAAATGGTGTTGACCTTTTCGACCTTGGCGCCGGGGAACAGCGTCTCGACCGCCTGGGCGATCTCGACTTTGGTCGCGTCCTTGGCGACCTTGAAGGTGTACTTCTTCTCGGCGATGCCGGCCATGGAGTTCTCAGTGATGACCGGCTTCAGAATGATGTCCTGTGCGGTTTTCATTAGCCCAGCACCTCCTCGAGCTTTTTGGCTGCGCCCTCGCTGATGATCAGCTTTTCGGCGTTCAGCACGTCGTAGGTATTCACGCTGCCGGCAAAGGTGGTCTTTACGCCGGGGATGTTGGCGGCGCTCTTGACGAACTTCGCATCGACAGTCTCGTTCACGACCAGGTTCTTCTTGCCGGCGCCCACGGCGTTCAGCATCGCAACGACAGCCTTGGTCTTGTACTCGTCGCAGGTCAGCTTGTCGACCACCACCATGTTGCCATTGGCGGCCTTGTCGCTCAGCACGCTCAGCAGGGCCAGGCGCTTGACCTTATCGTTGATGTGGTAACGGTAGCTGCGGGGCTTGGGGCCCAGCGAGACGCCGCCGTGCACCCACTGCGGCGCGCGGGTGGAACCCTGACGCGCATGGCCGGTGCCCTTCTGACGCCAGGGCTTCTTGCCGCCGCCGGAAACTTCCATGCGGATCTTGGTGTTCTGGGTGCCCTGGCGCTGGTTGGCCAGGAAATTCACGACTGCGATGTGGACAGCCTTTTCGTTCGGGGTGATGCCGAACACGGCGTCGGAAAGCTCGATCTCGCTGACCTTTTTGCCGTTCATATCGACTACGTCAAATTTTGCCATTGTAGCTTTCCTCCTTACGCCTTCACGCTGTTCGAGATGGTGACCACGGTGCCCTTGGAGCCCGGGATCGCACCCTTGACAGCGATCAGATTATTTTCGGTGTCGACCTTGACGACCGTCAGGTTCTGCACGGTGACACGCTCAAAGCCCATGTGGCCGGGCAGGCCCTTACCGGGGTACACGCGGCTGGGCGAGGAGGTGGAGCCGTTGGAACCGGCATGACGGGCGACCGGGCCGGTGCCGTGGCTCTCACGCAGGCGGTGCGCGTTGAAGCGCTTGATCACGCCCTGGTAGCCTTTGCCCTTGGAAACGCCCACCACGTCGACCTTGTCGCCGGCGGCGAACACATCCGCCTTCAGCACATCGCCGACGTTCATGCCGGAGATGTCGTCAAAGCGGAACTCGCGCAGAGTGGCTTTGGGGGCCACGTCGGCCTTTTTGAAGTGGCCGGCGGCAGCCTTGTTGACCTTCTTCGCGCTGACCTCGCCGAAGCCCATCTGCACAGCTTCGTAGCCGTCGGACTCGACGGTCTTTTTCTGCACGATCGTGCAGGGGCCAGCCTCGATGACGGTGACGGGGATGACCTTGCCGTTCTCGTCGAACAGCTGGGTCATACCGATCTTCTTACCGATGATACCTTTGACCATTTTTGTAATCCTCCTGTAAGGTTATTGGTTGGCGGCGCAACGTACACCGTCAACATGACCCCTCGGGAAACGAGGGCGCTCGGGATCGGGATGTCTGCGGTTTTCTGCACAAAGCGGTAATGAGAAGCCTGCGGCCCTTACGCCGCTTTATAATGTAGAAGCCCGCTTACAGCTTGATCTCGATGTCCACGCCAGCGGGGAGCTGAAGGCTCATCAGAGCCTCGACCGTCTTGTTGGACGGCTTCAGAATGTCGATCAGACGCTTGTGGGTGCGGTACTCGAACTGTTCGCGGCTGTCCTTGTACTTATGGACGGCACGCAGGATCGTGACCACTTCCTTGTCGGTGGGGAGGGGGATCGGGCCGGACACGCGGGCACCCGTGTGCTTTGCGGTCTCCACGATCTTCTCCGCAGCGGCATCGATCAGCTGAGGATCGTAGCTCTGCAAACGAATTCTGATTTTTTCCTTGACTGCCATTGCTTTCGCCTCCTGATAAAATTTGTTTGTGCCTTAGGCGAGCCGATAAACTACATCACACAGCGCCGGGTGTTTCACAACTTGGCATGAAGAAAACCGGTGAACCGCTTGGCAGTTCAGGCCGGAACAACATGGAGCAAATTGAGTTGGACATTGGTTCGGGCCGCGCGGCGGAGTAACTCGCCTGCGGACGGAACGTATCCCTTTGCTGTCTGTAATTCTTTCGCCCGGTTCTAAGATCGGACATACTCCGCGGAAAAACCCGTCGCAGCCAGTTTGACCCGGCCGGGCGGCAACCTCCCGCATCAACGCATATCGCGGCTTGCACGACTTGTATCGCACAAGCCTTTTGCAGCCGAGAAGTATTGTATCACACAGTTCCGGGCGTTGCAAGTGTTTTTTGCAAAAAAGCACAAAAAAA
>CAMFSB010000209.1 GCA_945982465.1 uncultured Faecalibacterium sp.
TGCGCGACAGCCGGCCCGAGTACGACGAGGTCAAGGCACGGGGCGGCATCGGCATCCCCACCTTTGTGTGGGACGACGGCAGCCTTGCCGTGGGCACCGACTGGCTGCGCGGCGCCGGCCGCTGCGCCGACTGCTGACCACGGGCGGCCGCCGGAGCTGCACAAACCAAAGCAGGCGGGCCTGCCGGAAGTTCCGGCAGGCCCGCCTGTTGTTCGCTGCAGGGGGGCGCTCAGGCGTGCTCCTCCAGCCAGCGCATGGCGTTGTAGGCATACACAGCGCTGCCATCGGCCAGCACGCTCTCGTCAAACTTTACCTTGGGGTGGTGCTGCGGGTAGGCGTAGCCCTTGGCCGGTTCGCCCGCGGCCAGCGCCAGCATGAGGGCGGGCACCTGCTGGCTCACATAGGCAAAGTCCTCCGAGCCGGCCATGCCGCCCGCCTTCTGGCCCGAAGCCGCGGCCGCCGCGTTCAGCTTTGCCACCGAGACGGCCCGCTGATCGCCCAGCAGCTCGGCGGTATAGCGCTCGGCGCCCTGCGAAAGGGCCGCGTCGGTTTTCAGCGTGGGGCCGCCGCTGCCACAGCTGGCCTTGGCCTCGGCGCGCAGGGCGGCGGCAATGCCGCCGGCGATCTCGCCGATACGCTGCTTGAGGTAGGCGCGGGTGTCCTCGTCAAAGGTGCGGATGCTGCCGGTCAGCACCGCGCTGTCCGGGATGACGTTGGGCGCATTGCCGCCGTGCACCGAGCCGATGGTCAGCACGGCCTGCTGGTTCAGCCCCAGCTCGCGGGCGTTGATCTCCTGCAAGGCCAGCAGAATCTGGGCGGCGGCGGTCAGCGGGTCCACACCCTTGTTGGGCGCCGAGCCGTGGCAGCCCTTGCCCTGCACCTGGATCTCGAACAGGTCGGCGGCCGGCGCGCTGACGCCCGGCGCCGACACCATCACGGTGCCCGCGGGGAACGGCATGCCCGCCATCACGTGGATCATCAAAGCGGCGTCCACCGGCGGGTCCTGCAGTACGCCCGCCTCGATCATATCGTGGGAGCCTTCAAAAATTTCCTCCGCCGGCTGGAACATCAGCTTAACGGTGCCCTGAATCTCGTCCTCATGGGCTTTGAGCAGACGGGCTGCGCCCAGCAGCATGGCGGTGTGCAGATCGTGGCCGCAGGCGTGCATTTTGCCGTTGCCGGCGGCAAACTCCACGCCGGACTGCTCGGCCATGGGCAGAGCGTCCATGTCGGCGCGCAGCAAAAACACCTTGCCCGGCTTTTTGCCGCCGGCCAGCGCCACTAAGCCCGCCTTGCCGCAGCGCCGCGGCGCGTAGCCCATGGCGGTGAGCTGCTGCTCCACATACTCTACGGTGTCCTGAATGTCAAAGCCGGTGCCGGGGTGGCTGTGCAGCCAGTGGCGGCAGCCGATCAGCTCGGCCTCGCCCGCACGCGCCTGCTGCAAAAATTGTTCTGCGTTCATGTGGTATCATCCTTTCTGCCCTGCGGCATTTTCCTTTGCCCCAGTATAGCATTTGCGGCCCGCCCGCGCAATCATGCGCGGGCGAGCCGCAAAATTTTTCCAGTCTGCCGTTTGCGCCGCGTCAGTCCGGGTACAGCGCAGCCCACTGCTCCGCTTCAGCCGCGCTGCAGTAGACATAATGGCGGGGCCGCACCTCGCGCCACTGGGGCGCTTCGGCAGAATAATCGTGCATGGCGGGGTCGTACACCAGCAGCTTTTTCTGCCGTTCGTAGCGGGGGTCTGGCATGGGGATAGCCGACAGCAGCGCCCGTGTGTAGGGGTGCAGCGCGTGGGCCACCAGCTCCTCGGCGTCGGCCAGCTCGACGATATCGCCTTTGTGGATGACCGCGATGCGGTCGGAGATGTACCGCATCACCGACAGATCGTGGGCAATGAACAGATAGGTGATACCGCGCTCGCGCTGGAGCTGGCGCATCAGGTTCAGCACCTGGGCGCGGATGGACATGTCCAGCGCCGAGATCGGCTCGTCGGCAATGATGAACTCCGGCTCGACGATCAGCGAACGGGCAATGCCGATGCGCTGGCGCTGCCCGCCGGAAAATTCGTGCGGGAAGCGGCTGGCAAACTCGGGCAGAAGGCCCACCTCGCCCAGCGCCTGGCGCACCATTTCCTCCCGCTGGGCGGCGGTCAGGTCCTTGCGCACGTTCATCAGGCCCTCGCCCACAATGTAGCTGACCTTGGCGCGCTCGTTCAGCGACGCCTGCGGATCCTGGAAGATCATCTGGATCTCCTTGATGACCTTGCGGTCCAGCTCGCGGGAGATACGGCCGTTGATCTTTTGGCCTTTGTACAGAATCTCGCCGCCCGTGGTGGGGATGATGCGCATGATGGCCCGGCCGATGGTGGTTTTGCCGCTGCCCGATTCGCCCACCAGGCCGAACGTTTCGCCCTTGTAGATCTGGAAATTGGCGTTTTTCACTGCCACAAACCGCTTGCGGCCGCTGCCGTAGGCGATCTCGAGGTTTTTCACCTCCAGCAGAACTTCCTTATTCTCCACGGTTCAGCCCTCCATTCCGCAGCTTTTCCACCACCGGGGGCGGGTCGACCTTCGGCGCGCGCGGGTCCAGCAGCCAGGTCTTGGCCCGGTGCGTGGGCGACACGTCAAAGTAAGGCGGGCGCTTGACAAAATCGATCTGCAGCGCCTGGGGGTTGCGGGGCGCAAAGGCGTCGCCCGCAATGGGGGTGAACAGGTTGGGCGGCGTGCCCTGAATATTGAACAGGTCCTCGCCCTTTACGCCCACCTGCGGCATGCTGGACAAAAGCGCCCAGGTATAGGGTCGGCAAGGTTTGCCACCACGCCAAGGTCGTGGGTGATGAGCACGATGGTCAGCTTGTACTTGACCCGCATCTCCTTCAGCAGTTCCAGGATCTGCGCCTGAATGGTCACGTCCAGGGCGGTGGTGGGCTCGTCGCAGATCAGGATCTGCGGGTTGCAGGCCACCGCAATGGCGATGACCACGCGCTGGCGCATGCCGCCGGAAAATTCGTGCGGGTACTGGTCGAAGCGGGTCTCCGCGTCGGCAATGCCCACGTCGCGCAGGTATTCCAGCGTTTTCTCCTTGGCGGCCCTGCCTTTCAGCCCCTGATGCAGGGCGACGGCCTCCATGATCTGCTGGCCGATGGTTTTCAGCGGGTTCAGGCTGGTCATCGGGTCCTGCATGATCATGGCGATCTCGTGGCCGCGGATGCGCAGCCAGTCTTTTTCCTTTTTCACGTCCGAAAGGCGCACGGGCTGGCCGTCGTCGCGGCCAAAATAATCCAGCGTGCCCGACGAAATGTAGCCGTTGGCATCCAGCAGGCCCATGAACGCCTTGGTGAACACCGACTTGCCGCTGCCCGACTCGCCCACCACAGCCAGCACCTCGCCCTTGTACAGGTCCAGGTCAATGCCGCGGATGGCGTGCAGCACCTTGCCGCGCAGATTGAACTTGATGTTGAGCGCGCGGGAGGAAAGGATGACTTGCTGCTTTGCAGTTTCTGCCATGGCCGCTTCCTCCTTACACATGGTTTTTGGGGTCGGCCGCGTCCGAGAAAGCGTTGCCGATCAGATAGAACGAAATGGTCACAAAGCTGAGGATCAGCGTGGGGTACAGCAGCTGATACCGCAGCCCGGCCTGCATCATCACCTTGCGGCCGTCGTTGATCAGGTTGCCCAGCGAGGGGATCTCCACTGAAAGGCCCAGGCCGATGTAGGTGATGAACACCTCGCTGCCGATGGCGGCGGGGATGGTCAGCGCCATGCGCAGCATGATCACCGACACCAGATACGGCAGCAGGTTTTTCATCACGATGCGGAACGTGGGCGTGCCAAGGCAGCGCGACGCCACGTTATAGTCACGGTCGCGGATGATGAGGATCTGGTTGCGGATGAAGCGCGCCATCTGGATCCACCCCGTGATGGACATACCCAGGATCAGCGTTTGGATGCTGGGGCTGGCCACATACGAGATCAGAATCAGGATGATGGTGGAGGGGATGTTGTCGCAGATGTTGTAGATCTCGGTAAAAATAAAGTCCAGTTGGCGCACAT
>CAMFSB010000210.1 GCA_945982465.1 uncultured Faecalibacterium sp.
TTTCATTCTGTCTTCCCGGACTGCAATAAGCAGCAGGCTCATGTTAAGGAATAATTTTGTTTCGGAAAAGGCGCGGAAACGAGCATTTTCATAAATTGCATTTTAGGAGGATTACGATGCGAAGCATTACGAAGCTAGACCTGCAGTACGCACACCGTTTTTATGGCTTTAAGGGAGAGGCTCAGTATCTGCACGGCCACACCGGTGTTCTGACCATCGAGGTTGAGGACACTGTGGAACCGGGCGTGAATATGGTTTTCCCCTGCAACGAAATTCAGAAAACGGCATGGGAGGTTCTGAAGAATTTCGATCATGCGCTGATTCTGCGGCAAGACGATCCGCTGCTGCCTGCAATTCTGAAAGTTTATGAAGAGCAGGGGATCAAGGATGGCGCTCCGACCAACAAGATGAAGGGACCCGCCTTCAAGACCGAACTCGCCACCGCATATCCGGATTGCCGCCTGGTCGTAACGAAGGAGACCATGACCGTCGAGGGTATGATTAAGATCGTCTATGACCTCTTGAAGGACAAGCTGAATATCGCCAAGCTGACTTTCACCAGCGGCGTGAATGCTGCGTCTCAGGAATACACGCCGGAAAGCACGAAGGATCGCTGCCCCCTGTGCGGCATTGCGCTGAACGAAAACGGTGTATGCCCGAAGTGTGGGTACAAAAAGCAGTAATTTCGATCAAAAAAGCAAGGGCCTGCCCTACGGGGCAGGCCCTTTGCAGTTGTTTTGGGGATCAGGCGGTCTTGTCCGCCTTGCGGCGCGCCAGCGCTTCAGCCGGCAGCTGCGCCAGCACCACGGCCGTGAAGATCAGCGCGCAACCCGCGATCTCGCGCAGCGAAAGCACCTGATGCAGAATGACCCAGCCGCCCAGCGCGCCGAACACACTTTCCAGGCACATGGCCAGGCTGGCAATGGTGGGGTTCAGGCCGTTCTGGCCCACGATCTGCAGGGTGTACGCCACGCCCGACGACAGGATGCCGCAGAACAAAATGGGCCACACATTGGCCGCAAAGTCCGCCGCGGTGGGCGTTTCAAACAGCAGCATAAACACGGTGGACCATACCGACACGGTCAAAAACTGCACAAAGCTCAGCCGCACGCCGTCCACCCGGGGGGAGTAGCGGGCCACCAGCATGATCTGAAAGGTGAACAGCAGCGCGCACAGCAGCAGCATGCAGTCGCTGGCTTCCAGCCGGCCAAAGCCGTTTTTCATACACAGCAGGTACAGCCCGCCCACGGCCAGCGCCACGCACAGCCAGATCTGGGGGCCGGCGCGCCGGCCCAGCAGCAGCCCCACCAGCGGCACCAGCACCACATACATGGCGGTGATAAAGCTGGCCTTGGCGGTGCTGGGGTTCATGTTGATGCCGATCTGCTGCGTGGCCGAGGCAAAAAACAGCATGGTGCCGCACAAAAAGCCGCCCAGCCACAAATCCCTTTTCTCCTGCCGGGCTTTGGGCCAGCCATAGGGGCGGCCCGCGCGGCGGTTCACCGCGTCAAACACGGCGACCAGCGCCAGCAAAAACGCCACCGCCAGCCAGCTGCGCCCAAACAAAAAGGCGTACGCCCCCATGCCCGCGCCCAGGCTCTGCGCGGTGAACGCCAGGCCCCAGATCAGCGCGCCGCACACCAGCAGCAGGGTGTTCCGGGTCTGCTTTGTCATGCCACATCCTCCTCAACGCCGCTGCCCAGCTCGGCCGCGCCGTCCACGCGCAAAGTGCCGTAGGCGTAGTAGCTGGCCGAATCGTATGACACCGTCAGCCGGTAGGCCTCGGCCGGGTCCAGCCCGGTGATGGTATAGCTGGCCGGCTCGCCCGTGACCTCAAAGTACACGGTGGTGCCCTCCACATACTGGGTGCCGGCGGCCGCCTTTTTCCATACGGCCACCTTGACATACTTGATGCTGGGGCTTTCGCCCGTGGCCTGCATGGTAAAGGTGAGCTGGCCGCCCGGCACGCTGAAATAGCCCGTATCACGGTTCTGGATGCCGTTAAACACCACATACAGCGCCCCGTCGGTCTGCTGGGTGGCAAAGCGGGCGGTGGAATCCATCCCCTCGGGCAGCACCACGCTGTCCGAAGCCGCCGCGCCGTATTTCCGGGTATCGGTTTCTTCGCTGTCGGCTGTTTCGCCGCCGCAGCCGGTCAGCGCCGTCAGCGCCAGGCAGGCGGCCAGCGCCAGCGCCAGCAGCGTTTTGATCTTTTTCATGGCAGGAACCTCCGCATGTTCCATTTTCCACGATCCCAGATAGTACACCACATCCCGCCCCCGGTGTACAAGCCGCGGCTTACCGGCCGTTGACCGCCGCCACCGCCGCGCACTCGGCGGCGGCCAGGTCCGGGTAGGCCGAGCCGTACAGCGAGCCGTAACGGTACAGCACGTAGCCGTCCGCCCCCTGGCCGTTCAGATCGGCGATCATGGCGGCTAGATTTTCGCCGGTGTTCCACTGGGTCTGGCTGTCCTCGTTCTGGCCGCCGTCGCCGTCGCCGATGCGCCACGCCCCCAGCCCGAAGTACAGCGCCACCCCCTCGGCCCGGGGCAGCGCCAGCCATTCGGGCACGATGTTCTCAAACGCAAAGCGCGTTGAGCCGGACTTGAGCGTGTAATGGTAGCCCCAGTACACCTGCGGGCACACATAGTCCAGGCAGGGCCCGCCCTCGGCGCGCAGCCAGGCGTTCACATCGCTGTACTGCTGGCTGTAGTTGTTGTCCGGGTTGCCCTGCGGGCTGATGCCGAAACGCAGCGTGGGGTCGGCGGCCTTGACCGCCCCGTACACCGCCCGCACCAGCGCCGTCACGTTGGCGCGCCGCCAGGCGCTGCGGTCGCTCTGGCCGCTTTGGGCGAACTGGGCGGCGTCGATGCTCTCGTCGGTGGTGGGGTAAAAGTAATCGTCAAAGTGGACGCCGTCCACCGCGTAGTGCTCCACCAGCTCGCGCACGCCCTCCACCACATAGGCGGCGGCGTCCGGCTCGGCAGGGTTCAGGTACAGCCCGTCGCCCACCTCGGCCACCCATTCCGGGTGGGTGTAGCACAGGTTTTCCGCCGCAAGGGCGGCGGGCATTTTTTTGTTCAGCCGCAGCCGGTAGGGGTTGACCCATGCTTCCAGCGAAAGGCCCCGGCTGTGGGCTTCGCCAAGCAGGATATCCAGCGGGTCAAACCCCGGGTCCACGCCCTGCTCACCGGTGCACAGGTGGCTCCAGGGGTACAGGCTGCTGCGGTACAGCGCATCGCCAAAGGGCCGCACCTGGGCGATCACAGTGTTCAGCCCCAAAGCGGCGCAGTTGTCCAGCATGGCGGCCACGGCGGCGGTAAAGGCTTCGGCCGACGAAAAATCCACCGTCTGCCATTCCAGATAGCTGATCCACATGCCGCGGTACGGTTCGCCGGGGGGTACCGCCGCCGGGGCGGGGGTGGCGGCGTTCTGGGGCGGCTGGCCGGCCGGGCCGGAGGACGCCGGCGCGCCCGCGCACCCGGCCAGAGCCGCGGCGGCCCCCGCCGCGCCCGCGGCTTTCAAAAAGGCCCGGCGCGTCAGCGGGCCGCAAAGGCGGTTTGTGTTCATATCAGCCCTCCGCAGGATGGTCCGGCTCCCCGGCCCGGTACAGCGCCAGCGCGCCCGCGCCGCGGGCGATGGCCGTGAGAACCCAGAACAGATTGGTAAAAAACGAGGCGTTCACGCCGGCCAGCGTGGCCAGCAGCAGCACCAGGTGCATCACCTCGGCAAACACCACCAGCCGCAGCTGCTTTTGCACCGGCATGCCGCGGCGGACCTCGGTCACCAGCAGCAGCGGCCACGCCAGCGCGCTGAACACATAGCCCAGCGGCGCGCCGAAGATGTAGCCCAGCAGCAATACCATAAACACGCCGAAATACGCCTGCCGCAGCCGCATCGGGTTGGATTTTTCGGCCGCCAAAAACAGCACCGCCAGCCCGGTGGCGCCAAAGGCGAGCAGCTCCAAAAACGAAAAGTCCTGCCCGGCCAGCACCGAAAACCGGTTGAGCAGGCAACCACCGGCACCGGCCTGCGGCAGCTAAACCC
>CAMFSB010000211.1 GCA_945982465.1 uncultured Faecalibacterium sp.
TTCTGCGAAACGCTGCCCTGAACGGCCGAGGCCCGCGCCGGGGCGTTTTGGCACTTGTCAACACGGCGCGCTGTGCGTTACAATCAAAAAACGGGGCCGCTGCCGGCGGCCAACCTGAAATTTTGATACAAAAATCTGTACGGAGTGCAGTAAACAGGGCCTCTGCCTCGTTTTGATGTTCAGACCGGTCAAAAACAAGGAAGGAGGGGCTGCGGGTGACGGGAATCGAATTTACCGCCCTGGTCACACAATACCAGGGGCTGGTGTATACCATCTGCAACCAGATGGTGCAGGACCCCGACCTTGCGCAGGACCTGGCCCAGGAAACCTTCCTTTCGGCGTGGCGCAGCATTGACCGATGTCCGGCGGGCTTTGAAAAGCAGTGGCTGGCCCGCATTGCGGCCAACAAGGCCAAGGACCACCTGAAAAGCGCCTGGGCGCGCCACGTCAGCGCGCCGGGCGACGATGTGCTGGCCCTGTCGGGCGCGCCGCCCGACCAGATGCCCGAGGAGCAGCTGACAGCGGCGGCCGGCGAAGCGGCGCTGCGGGAGCTGATCCTGGCGCTGAAAGAGCCGTACCACACGCCCGCTAAGCTGGTTTTTTTGGAGCAGCGCTCCGTGGAAGAAACGGCAAAGCTGTGCGGCCGCCCGCCCAAAACGGTCAGCGCACAGCTGTTCCGGGCAAAAAAGCTGCTACAGAAACAAATCGAAGAAAGGAGAGCGCGCGATGGAACTTTTTAACGAAAGAGGCTGCCTGACCGACGAAGGGCTGCACGCCCTGATCGACGGCCGGCTGGACGAACTGGGCCGGCTGGAAACGGCCGAGCACCTGGCCTACTGCGACCGGTGCATCGAACGGTACACGGCGCTGCTTTCCGGCGATGTGATCGAAACGCCGTGCGAGACGATCGTAGGCCCGGTGATGAAGAGCCTGTGGCTGCGCATCATGCAGAACACCGTGGGCCGCGCCGCCGTGGCGGGCGTGGCCGCCGTGCTGGCGCTGACGCTCTGGGGCAGCGGCGGGCTGCAAAATGCGGTCAGCCGGGAGGTGCGGGTGCCCACGGCGCCCACCGGCCCGCGGCAGAATGTGGTTACCCGAATGTGGGACGCCTGCGATGACTTTGTAAACAACCTGCGCGAGTTCCAGTTCCAACTGCCGGACCTGACCGGCGGTGCGCAGACAGCGCAGAACGCGGCAGGAGGAGACAGCAAATGAAAACACACCGCAATTCCCGTGCGGACGACGCACAAAACCAATATGCGACGGAGGGGACACCCATGAGAGTGAAAAACGGATTCCTGACCTTTTGCTTTGCCTGCATCCCGGGCGCAGGGCAGATGTACCAGGGATATATGAAGCGGGGGCTGTCGATGGTCACGCTGTTCGGCGTGAGCTGCATGCTCACCGGCCTGATATCGATGATGATCGTGTTTGCATGCATCTTGGTGATGTACAGCTTTTTCGACACCTTCAACCTGCGCGCCCAACTGCTGGCCGGCACCGCGCCGGAGGACGATTATCTGGTGCATCTGGATGTGGGCGCGAAAAGCCCGCTGGGGCGGCTGCTTCATTCCAGCCACAAGTTGGTGGGCTGGGCGCTGGTGGCGCTGGGCGTGTATGCCCTGTACGACAATTTCCTCCGTTCCATCGCCTATGAGCTGTGGGGCGACCCGCGCTTCCAATGGCTGGCAAACCTGCTGGACCGCCTGCCCACGCTGGTGCTGTGCGCGGGGCTGATCCTGGTGGGCCTGTGGCTGGTGCGCGGCCCCAAAGCTGCCTTCCCCGATGAGGATATCCCGCATTACGGCGCCGGCCCTGCGACCGGCCCGGATGCTTCGGCTCAGCAGAGCGCCGGCCCCGTCGCGCCCTTTGGCATGGGCGCCGCCCCCGCTGCCCCCGAACCGCCGCGCCCCTTTGCCCGGCAGCCCTGGGTGGAGCAGGCTGCGCAGGAACAGGCCGAAAATACCGTGAACAACGCGGCACAGGAGGATGAAGATGGAAAACACAACGAAAACTGAGGCTGCCCGCATGGCCCCCGCCGCCCAGCCCGCGGCGCAGCAGCCTGCGCCCCAGCCTGCCGCCCGGCCGGTGCGGCGCATCGGCAGCATTACGCTGGGCGTGGCGCTGATGGCCTGCGGCGTATGCCTGCTGCTGTTCTACTTTTTGCCCGGGTTCGACTACCTGCTGGCAGTTAAGCTGGCGCCGGTGTGCCTGATCGGCCTGGGGGCCGAGGTGCTGTTCTTTTCCGCCCGGCCCGGCAAGGGCAGGTACGATTTTCTCAGCATTCTGATCTGTCTGGTGCTGGTGGGCGCGGCGTTCTGCATTTCGCTGCTGCCGGTGGTGTGGGACTATATCGGCCCGGACCGCTCCGCTGCCGAGGAGACCATGGAAAACCAGCTGGAAGAGCAGCTGTACGGCATGCTGCAGGGCAGCAGCGTCAGCTCGCTGGATGTACGGGTCTCGCTGGGCAGCGGGCAGACCAGCGCCACCACGCTGGATCAGCTGGATGGCCGCGAATATCTGTGGATCTCGGCGGAACTGTCCGGCGAGTATGCCAGCGCGGAGGAGTTTGCCGCCCAGTGCCGCATTGTGGCCGACGCTGTACAGAAGCTGCCGGTGCAGCCGGATGATGTCATGATGCAGTGGGTCGCGCCGGTGCCCGGCGAGCCGGGCCATCTGACCGAGTATGCGTCGCTGACACTGTCCTCGCCGTATCAGTTGGATTGGGATGCCCACACCATGGCCGCGTACCTGTACTGGGACGAGCGGGCGGGCAGTGTGCCTGTGGACAGGGCTGACCTTGCGCCGCAGCAGGAGCAGGCTGACACGGGGAGCGAACTGTAACACAACCGAAAAACCAAAGCAGCCCGCGCCGGCAGCCAGCCGGTGCGGGCCGCTTTTCGTGTGCGGTACGCGGGGCGGGTCTTTTTGTGTGGGGCGGGCCATGGCGTATGCGGCTGCAGCTTGCAGGGCCGGGGAGGGATGGGTCCGCCCTGCCGGCGCGGGCCGCTGCGCGTTTGCCGCGCGCACTGGCGCGCGGCCGGCATATCCGCGGCGCCCGGCTGCATACAAATGCCGCAGGGGGCGGTGTTTATATGCAGGAGATGATCCGTGCCAACGTCGAACGGCCATTCCGCCGCCGGGCGTGGCTTTTGGCGGTGGGCTTTGTGCTGGTGTGCTTTGGTACGCTGGTGGTTCGGCTGTATCAGCTACAGATCGTGGACGGGGCGTGGTACGCCGAAAAAGCGGCGGGCCAGCAGCTGCGGGATACGGTCATCCCCGCCGACCGAGGCGAGATCTACAGCGCGGACGGCCTGTTGCTGGCGGCCAACGCAAGCTGCTGGACGATCCGAGCCTCGCCCCGCGAGATCCAGGACGAAAACGTGGAACTGGCCGCCCGGGGGATCTCCGACAATCAGGAGCTTGATTATAATAACATCCAGGAAAAATTCTGCGACCGCGCCTCCAACGACTGCCTTTTGAAATCTCGCGTGGACCGCGCCACAGCCGACGCCGTGCGCGCTTACTGCGAGCAGAACGGCATCACCGGCATTCTGATCAACCAGGATTCCAAGCGCTATTACCCCGAGGGGGCGTTCCTGGCCTCGGTGCTGGGCTTTACCAACGTGGACAACGCAGGCGTTTCGGGGCTGGAGCTGGAGTACAACTCCCGCCTGACCGGTTCGCCCGGCCGGGTGCTGACCGCCGCGAACGCCTGGGGCTTTACGCTGGAGCAGAGCTATGCCACCATCGAAACCCCGGTGCAGGGCGATTCACTGGTGCTGACCATCGACGCCAACATCCAACACTATCTGGAAAACGCCCTGGGCTACGCCGTGGCCGAGCACAACGTGGCCGAGCGGGCCGTGGGCATCGTGATGGATGTGAACACCGGCGCGGTGCTGGCTATGTCCACCACGCCCGCCTACGACCCCAACCAGCCCCGCGTCATCTACGACGAGGCGGCCCGGGCTGCGGTGGAGGCCCGGACCGGCGACGCGGCGGCCGAGGCCCGCACCGCTGCCACGCAAA
>CAMFSB010000212.1 GCA_945982465.1 uncultured Faecalibacterium sp.
GCCCTCAAACAGACGGATGTAGACGATCACTCCCTATTAGCTGTCGTAAATGCTGTCAAAGATCAGCGCTTTCAGCGGGGCGTCCGGGTCGCCCTTGGGGGCGGGGATGTCGCTGACCACCCGTTCCAGCACCTGGTCGATGTTGATGCCCTGCTTGGCCGAAACGCGGGGCGCGTCCATGCAGGGCAGGCCGATCACGTCCTCCACCTCCTTGGCCACCTCGTCCGGGTGAGCGCTGGGCAGGTCAATCTTGTTCAGGATGGGCACCAGCTCCAGATCGTGCTCCAGCGCCATATAGGTGTTGGCCAGCGTCTGGGCCTCCACGCCCTGTGAGGCGTCCACTACCAGAATGGCGCCCTCGCACGCGGCCAGGCTGCGGCTGACCTCGTAGGCAAAGTCCACGTGGCCCGGCGTGTCGATCAGGTTGAACTCGTACACGCTGCCGTCTTTGGCGGTGTAGTTCATGGTCACGGCCCGGGCCTTGATGGTGATGCCGCGCTCCTGCTCCAGATCCATGTTATCCAGGATCTGGTCCACCATGGTGCGCTTGTCCACACTCTGGGTCAGCTCCAGAATGCGGTCCGAAAGGGTGGATTTGCCGTGGTCGATGTGGGCGATGATGCAAAAATTGCGGATGTTGTCTCGTGCCATCGTTGCGAGCTCCCTCTTGTAAATTTTGGCGGAATATGCGGGTGCCTGCCGGTTTGCAGACAAAAATTTGACTGAATATATACTATAAGTTATAAATTGCTTGTATTATACTGAAATAGGGCGGGGAACAAAGGAAGTGGCCGGGCCGTGCGCTTCACTGGCGGCGTTTTGCCGATGAAAACGCCGGCGGGAACCGCCCGCCCGCCGCAGCAGCAGAAAAACTGTGCCCCGGTCAGAAGGCCGCCCCGGTCAGAAAATCGTCTACGGCCGTAACCTGCCCCTGCTCCACGTACACGCGGGGCACCCGGCGGGCCACGCCGCACAAAACCTCGTAGCTGATGGTGCCGGTCTTTTCGGCGATGGCCTCGGCACTGTCGCCGGCCGCGCCGCCCCACAGGGTGGCTTCGTCACCCGCCTGTACATCGGGGATCGCGCTCACGTCCACCAGGGTCTGATCCATGCACACGTTGCCAAGCACCGGCGCGGGCTGGCCGTGCAGCTCCACCACGCCCTTGCCGCAGCTCAGCAGGCGGGGGTAGCCGTCCGCGTACCCGGCGCACAGCGTGGCAGCGCGCACTGGCTGCCGGGCCGTGAAATGCCGCCGGTAGCTGACGCTCTGGCCGGGCAGCAGGGTCTTTACCTCGCTGACCAGGGTTTTCAGCTTCATCACCGGCCGGAACGTGCTGAAGCGCACCTCGCCGCTGGGGTCAAAGCCGTACAGGATAATGCCGGGCCGGGCCATGCAGCGCTGCCGGGGCAGCCCCTCGGGCCAGTCCGGGTGCAGCATCACGCCGGCAGAATTGCCGCAGTGCACCACTGCCGGCGCATGGCCGGCCGCTTCCAGCGCGCGGTAAGCCCGGCAGAACAGAGTATGCTGCTCAGCCGTATAGGCCCGGCTGGCATCGCTGTCCTCATCTGCCACTGCAAAGTGCTGGAACAGGCCGGTCACTTCCAGCCCGGGCAGCGCACAGCAGGCCAGCATCTCGCGGACGGCGGTGTCAAACCCGCTGCGCAGCGCAAAGCCGATGCGCCCCATGCCGGTGTCGGCTTTCAGGTGCACGCGCACCCGGCCGCCTGCCTGCATGGCCGCAGCCGCGAGCGCCTGCCCGTATTCAGCCGAAAAGCAGGCCTGTGTGATGCGGTTCCCGATCAGCGCGGCGGCAAACGTCGGCTGGGTGTGGCCCAAAATCAGAATGTCCTGCGTCAGCCCGGCGCGGCGCAGCTCCAGCGCCTCGGCCAGGCAGCTCACTGCAAACCAGGCTGCGCCCTCCTGGGCAAATACCCGGGCGCAGCGCACGGCGCCGTGGCCGTAGGCGTCTGCCTTGACCACCGCGCACAGCGGCATTTGCCCGGCACGCCGTTTTACCGTGCGGAAATTGTGCCGCAATGCGTCCAGATCGATCTCAGCCCAGGTATGTTGTTCAAACGGGAATCGTTCCATAGGAATGCCGCCTTCAATCGGTTGATGTGGGGGTGTATATCCGGCCGGTGTGTTTGGGCGCCCAGCCGTCGATGCCGCTTTGCTGCAGCGCGTGCAGCGTTTTCTGGCGGAACGCCGGGTCGGTGCGGCAGCGCTCGGCCACAAAGTCCTTGGTCTGCTCCCGCACGGTCACGCCGTCGGCCGGGCAGCGGCTTTTGACGATGGGCAGCCGTTCGTCCCGCACGGCGCGGCGCACCTCGGCTTCGGTGGCCAGCAGCATGGGGCGGATCAGCGTCAGACCGCGGCGCGAAAGATAGGTCACCGGCGAAAAACAGCCGATGCGCCCCTCGCGCCACAGGTTCATATAAAAGGTCTCCACCGCGTCGTCCAGGTGGTGGCCCAAAGCCACCTTGTTGCACCCCAGCTGCTGCGCCGCCGTGTGCAGCGCACCGCGGCGCAGCTTGGCGCACAGCGCGCAGGGGTTCTTTTCCTGCCGGTATTCAAACACGACCGGCCCGATCTCGGTGCGGCGCACCTCATAGGGCACGCCGTACCGGGCAAACAGCTCTGCCAGGGCGGTATAATCCGCCGGCCGGTGGTCAAACTGCGGGTCCAGTGTGACGGCGCAAACCTCAAACGGGATGTCCAGATACTCGCGCAGCAGCGCCAGCCCCACCGTGAGGGCCACACTGTCCTTACCACCCGAAACGCCCACCAGCACCCGGTCGCCGGGCGCCAGCATCTCGTAATCCTGGATCGCCTTGCGCATCAGGCCCGAAAGACGCTGCATGCTTTTTTGTGCCATAAACCCTGTTGCGCCCCCCTGTGAACACTGGAATGGATAGCCTTATCAGTATAGCACAAAAGCCCTGCCGCAGAAAGAAGCAAAACGCCCGCGCGGCCAAAAACCAGCGGGCGTTTTTGAAAATCGAAAACGAGAAAACGAGAGTATTCAAGAGAAAACAAGAGAATTTGAAAGTGATATGGATTTGGATGAAATTTTTTCAAAAAACGCCTTGACGCGGCATTTTTTGTGGTGTATACTTACACACGCGCCCGCAAAGGCGCCGAGTATATTCCAAGATTTCTTGCAGGAGGAAATAGATATGAGCACTACTCTCGTAAAGCCCGCTGAAGTCGAGCGCAAGTGGTACCTGCTCGACGCTGCCGGCAAACCGCTGGGCCGCGTCGCTGCCGAAGCCGCCGTTCTGCTGCGCGGCAAGCAGAAGGTCAACTTCACCCCCAATGTGGATTGCGGCGACAATGTCGTGATCATCAACTGCGATCAGGCTGTGTTAACCGGCAAAAAGGCTGAGCAGAAGTTCCATTACACCCACAGCCGCTTCATCGGCGGCCTGAAGAAGGTGCAGTACTCCAAGCTGATGGCGGAGAACAGCGATAAGGCGATGACCTACGCCGTCAAGGGCATGATCCCCTCGAACACCATCGGCGCCAAGGCGATGACCCGCCTGCACTGCTACCAGGGCGCCGAGCATGCGCACGCTGCCCAGAAGCCCGAAAAAGTTGAGTTCTAAGGAGGCAATCGAATATGTACGAAACCAAACCTTATTTCTACGGCACTGGTCGTCGTAAGAATTCCGTTGCCCGCGTTCGCGTTTACACCGGCACCGGCAAGATCACCATCAACGACCGCGACATCGACAACTACTTCGGTCTGGAGACCCTGAAGCTGATCGTCCGCAGCCCGCTGGTGGCCCTGGGCGTTGAGGGCAAGTACGACGTGGTCGTGCGCGTGTCCGGCGGTGGTGTGTCCGGCCAGGCCGGCGCCATCCGTCACGGCCTGTCCCGCGCGCTGCTGCAGTCTGGCGACGAGGCCCGCCCGGTGCTGAAGCAGGCCGGCTACCTGACCCGCGACCCCCGCATGAAGGAGCGCAAGAAGTACGGTCTCAAAGCAGCTCGTCGCGCTCCGCAGTTCAGCAAGCGTTAATCGACTG
>CAMFSB010000213.1 GCA_945982465.1 uncultured Faecalibacterium sp.
GACCACGACCCGGCGCTGCATCACTTCCATCCGCTTGAACACATTGAGATACGCTCGGCTGGACGGCCCAAGATACGAGACCCATTCGGCCGCGGGGATGCCATTGAGCATCTCGTTGGGGTCGATGGAAGGCGTAAACTGGGTGCCCGCGTAGGGCGAACGGTAGAACTGCTCGTAATCAAACGCCTGGCCCGCCTGCTGCTGGGCGGCGGCACCGGCCTGTGCCGAAGCGGCATTGCCGGACGGCGCAGGATACCCCGCCTGGCCACCGGCTGCCGAAGCCGCCGGCCCCTGGCTGCCGGGCGCTGGAATTTTAAGCGGAGCGCCGCAGCTTTTGCAGTAGGTATTCTCCACCTCGTTCATGGCGCCGCAGCGGCGGCAGGCGGTTTCCTGCACCGCTTTGGGCTGCGGGGGCTGCCATTCAAAGTCCGGCCCGTGCTTGGCCGCAAAAACACAGCGCCCTTGCTGCTCGTAACAAGCGCGGTGATACGGCGCGCCGCAGTCAGGGCAGACCACAAGGTCCTCGCCGGACTGGAACGGCCGGTGGCACACAACGCACTGGCAGCCTGTAAAATCGTACATAAAAACCTCCGTGAATCAGGGTTGCTTTTATCATTATACTACCTTATAGGGGAAAAGCAAAGGGCGATTTCCCACATTGGCTGCGAAAACCTACTTTACATTAACAAAAAACTTCGCTATACTAATTAAGTATCTGTGTATAATTTGTGTATTTTCAACAGAGGATAACCTATGATCACAATTGACGAACTGAAAACCATGCTGGGCGGCTACAAAACCGCCGTGGACGACCTGGAAGAAGCCCTGGCCATCGAAAACAGCAAAAAGCGCGTGCAGGAGCTGGAGCATAAAATGAGCATGCCCGGCTTTTACGATGATGCCGAGGCAAGCCAGAAAGTATTCAGCGAAGTGGGCGACCTGAAAAGCAAGCTGAGCCGTTTTGACACACTGGTAACGCTGTACGACGATGCCGAGACCATGCTGCTGATGCTGGAGGAGGAGAACGATCCCTCTCTGGTGCCCGAGGGCGAAGAAGCGGTGGCCAAGGTGGAAAAGGCCATCGACGAACTGCAGCTGATGACCATGCTGAACGGCGAGTACGACCATTCCAACGCCATCCTGACCTTCCACGCCGGCACCGGCGGCACCGAAGCGCAGGACTGGGCCGAAATGCTGTACCGCATGTACAACAAATGGGCCGACGCCCACGGCATGTCGGTGGAAGTGATGGACTATCAGGACGGCGACGAAGCCGGCCTGAAAAGCGCGTCCATGATGGTCAAGGGCACCAACGCCTATGGCCTGCTGAAAAGCGAAAACGGCGTGCACCGCCTGGTGCGCATCAGCCCGTTTGATTCCAATGCCCGCCGCCAGACCAGCTTTGCCTCGCTGGAAGTAATGCCCGAGCTGGATAACACCATCCATGTGGACATCCGCCCGGAGGATATCGAAATGCAGGTGTACCGTTCCTCGGGCGCGGGCGGCCAGCACATCAACAAAACCTCCAGCGCGGTGCGCCTGATCCACAAGCCCACCGGCATCGTGGTCAACTGCCAGACCGAGCGCAGTCAGTTCCAGAACCGCGACTACGCCATGCGCATGCTGGAAGCAAAGCTGTACCAGATCGCCAAGCAGCAGCACATGGATAAGATCGAGGACATCAAGGGCGTGCAGAACGAGATCGCCTGGGGCCACCAGATCCGCAGCTATGTGTTCATGCCATATACGATGGTCAAGGACCACCGCACCAATTACGAAACCGGTAATGTGGACGCTGTGATGGACGGCGACCTGGACGGGTTCATTTTCGCCTACCTGAAGGCGGCCTCCCGCGGCGAGCTGGTCGAGGAATGACCGCCGGCCGGCAAAGCGGCCCGGAAGCAAACCGAAAAACGGACAGAAAGTAAAGCGCAGGCTGTTTTGGCCTGCGCTTTTGCTTTGAGTGTGGGGCAGGGCGTGTGCCTGCGTGTTTTGTTATGGCACGGCTCTGCGCGTTTGCCGCGCGCTGGTTCTGCGTTCCGCTGCCCTGGCCCGCATTCTGCCGCCCCAACCGGGCTGGCTCGAGAAAAAACGAAAATCAATAATTATATATTGAAAAACGATAAAAAACACTTGACAATCAATAAGGGTCTATGGTATGCTATTCGCCAATAGGAAAGAGGGGTGCCTTGTATGAGGAATTTACGGGACGATATGATCTGGAACGAGAGCCGGAGCATCCGGCTCAGCCGGGGGCTGGTGGCGCTGTTTTTTGCTGCGCTGGTGGCCTGCGATATCGGCGGCTGGTGGCTGGTGCAGTTCGTGTGTGAAAACTGGGGCGTCAGCCACGGCCAGGCCGGGGGCTATGTGCTGCTTGCGTGCCTGTACCTGTGCAGCGTGCCTGCGTATCGCCTGCTATACGATCTGAACTGCCTGCTGCGCAACATTCAGGCGGCGCAGGTGTTTTTGCCGGTGAACGTAAAGCTGCTGCGGCAGATCAGCTGGTGCTGCTTTGCCGCCTGCGCCATCTGCCTGTGCGGCATGCTGGTCTGGCCCAGCCTGTTTGTGATCGCCACGGCGGCGGGCTTTGTGGGCCTGATCGTGCGGGTGATCAAAAATGTGTTTGAACAGGCCATCCGCATGAAGGATGAACTGGATTATACGGTGTGAGGTGAGCGACATGCCGATCGTAGTAAATTTGGACGTGATGATGGCCAAGCGCAAGATGGGGGCAGGGGAACTGGCCGAAAAAATCGGCATCACACCGGCAAACCTGTCTATCCTGAAAAACCAAAAGGCCAAGGCGATCCGCTTTTCCACCCTGGAGGCGATCTGCGAAGTGCTGGACTGCCAGCCGGGCGAGATCCTGGAATACCAAAAGGAGGAGCCGTAATGAACGAACAAACAAACCGCATTCCCGCACAGGCCGTTCCGCAAATTCCGGACGCGCCTGCAAAGCAAGCGGAAGATCCGACATGTAAATATACTTTACAGAATGAAGGCGAAACAAAGCCGCCGTTTGCCCCCTTACCGCTGTGGACGGCGCTGACCAGCTACGGCATTGGCTATCTCTACATTGTATCGTTTATTTTTGGCTTTGCGCTGGACAGCACGCACGCCAATTTTCCGCGAAGCTGGGCGCCGCTGCTGTTTGCCGTGGTGTTTTTTGGCTGGGGCATCGCGGTCATAGAAGGCGGCCGCGCCCGCTGCGCACGGCGCTTGGGGGCAGAATTGCCCGCCGCGAGGGGCAAAAACTGTAAAGAGAATCTGCTTTGCGGCGGTCGTGCGCCCGCTGCCCGGCGCGAAAGCTGGTTCTGGCTGGGGTGCAGCCTGCTCATTGCGGCGGCGCTGGCGGCCGACCGCTGCCGCGCCACCGGGAACCTTGTTTTTTGGGCGCTGCACGGGATGGCGGCCTATTGGGTGCTGTGCCGCAGCGGCGCGCTGACCGAGCAGACGACCGGCCCGTTTTTTCTGTGGGATGCGTTCGACGCGCTGGCGCTTGCCCCGTTCGGCGGCTTTTTCACTCGCCTGCAGACGCTGTGGGCTGCGCTGTGGGCGGCCGTGCGCCGGCACAGCGTAAAAAAGGTCGACGCCAAAAGCGTCTGGGTCTCGGCGGCGCTGGTGCTGCTGGCGGTGCCGGTGCTGGTGGCCGCGGGCGGCCTGCTCAGCCAGGCGGACGCGGCGTTTGCCGCGTTCTGGCACAGCCTGGGGCTGCTGCTGCAGTTCCAGTGGCCGCAGCTGCCGCAGCGGGTCGGCGAAGTGGGGGTGCGGCTGCTGCTGTCGATCCCGGTGGGCATGTACCTGTATGGCCTGGTCAGCTGCGGTGCGCGGCGCAGCAAGCCGCTGGTAACGGCCGCTGCCGCCCGGGCGGAGTTGGAGCATGCGCGCATTGCGCCGCCGGCGGGGCTGTATGTGATCCTCGGGCTGTTCTGCGGGCTTTACGCGATCTTTTTTGTGTTCCAGGCCGGCCATTTGTTCGGCGCGTTCTGGGGCAGTGTGCCGGGCACAAG
>CAMFSB010000214.1 GCA_945982465.1 uncultured Faecalibacterium sp.
GGTATACATAACGGTTTTCTCCTCTTTTTGTCAAACTGCCGCGCGCTCCGGGCGTGCGGCAGGGCGGCGGCGCGCCGCACGTCAGGCGTTCTTTTTGCGGAAGTCCTCCATGAACTGCACCAGCTTGTCCACGCCCTCGGCAGGCATGGCATTGTAAATGGACGCGCGCATGCCGCCCACCAGCCGGTGGCCCTTCAGGTTGACAAAGCCGGCTTCGGCCGCTGCAGCGCAGAACGCCTTGTCGGTGTCGGCGCTGGGGCTGGTAAAGGTTACGTTCATCGTGCTGCGGTAGCGGTGCTCTACAGGGTTGGTATAGAAGTCCTGGCTGTCCAGGTAATCGTACAGCACCTTGGCCTTGGCCTCGTTGATCTTCTGCATGGCTTCCAGGCCGCCGATCTCGTGCTCCAGGTAATCCAGCACCAGGCCGGTCATGTAGATGCACCAGCAGGGCGGGGTGTTGTACATGCTGTCCTTGGCCAGCAGCGTGGTGTAGTTCATCATGGTGGGCACCGTGTCGGCGGCGTGGCCCAGCAAATCCTCGCGCACAATGGCGATGGCCATGCCCGCGGGGGCTACGTTTTTCTGCACGCCGAAGTAGATGCAGCCGTACTTGGTCACATCCACGGGCTTGGAAAGGATCATGGAGCTCATGTCTGCCACCAGCGGCACGCCCTCCACCTGGGGCACTTCCACATACTGGGTGCCGAAGATCGTGTTGTTCTGGCAGATGTGGATGTAGCTGGCATCGGGGGTGTAGTCGATGGCGTTCACGTCCGGGATATAGGTGAAGTTTTTATCCTTGGAGGAGGCCACCACATTTACCTGCCCGAACTTGGCAGCTTCCTTGGCGGCCAGGTTCGAGAAGTTGCCGGTCACAAGGTAGTCGGCCTTGCCGGTGGTCATAAAGTTCAGCGGCACCATGGCGAACTGCTGGGTCGCGCCGCCCTGGAAAAAGCCTACCTTGTAATTGTCGGGGATGTTCATCACGCGGCGCAGCGCGGCTTCGGTGCCGGTGATGATCTCGTCGAACCACTTGCTGCGGTGGCTCATCTCCATCACGCTCTGGCCGCTGGTGCCGTACTCCAGCAGTTCGGCCTGGGCCTTCTTCAAAACGGTTTCGGGCAGCATGCTGGGCCCGGCGCTGAAATTGTATACTCGTGCCATAGGGATCTCCGTTCCTTTCTCAAAGCGCCCAGCGGCAGGGCGGGCGCGGATGGCTCCGGCGCATGCCGAAGCGGTGCCTGTATTATACCGGATGCGGTATGTCAAAAGCCAGTGGGCGTTTGCACAAACTTGCCGCGCAGAATGCGCCGTGAAATGACAGAGTGGACAAATGTACACGGTGGAAAAACATTTTGGTCTACAAACGTAGAATAAAATCGGAAGATTGCTCCGGATTGTTTCATAACCGGTAGGAACGCCGCGCCGCAGCCGCATGATTTGCAAATAATACGGCCTGATTCTGCCTTGCACGGCGGATCAGAAAATGTTATACTACAAATGTAGAATAAAACTTTACATCAATCCCCCTGCGCGGCACAGCCCAGCCGGCTCCGCCGCGCAAAAACACAGTCGATGGGAGGAACCCGCCATGTATGGACTGCCCGACCCGATCAAGCCGCTGTCGCCGGCGGAGGAACAGGTGCTGCTGGCGGTGTGGCGCGCACGCCCGCCGGTCACCAGCGCGGCCGTGGCCCGGCAGCTGGCCCACAGCCGCTGGGCGGACACCACACTGCTCAGCTTTCTGGCAAGGCTGGAACAAAAGGGCTGGCTGCGCCATACCCGCGAGGGCGGCCGCAACGTGTACACACCCTGCACAACGCTGCGGGCCTACCGCGTTTACACGGCGCGGGAACGGCTGGACACGGTGTTCGAGGGGGATCTGTCGGCCTTTTTGCGGGCGCTGCTGAGCGAGCAGCCGCTGCCCCAGGCCCAGCTGGAAGCAGCGCGGGCGATTTTGCAGGAAAAGCTGGATGCTCAGGAGGACTACGACCTGTACGACCCCTACGGCTGACGCCTGACCCGGAAATACAGCAAAGGCCCCGGCGGCGGTGGGTTCACCGTGCGCCGGGGCCTTTTGCAATGCGTGCTTCGGCTGCCGCCGGGCGGTCAGCCCTGCGGGCCGTCCTCCTCTTTGCCCTGCCCGGCCTGTTTGCTTTCGCAGCGGGCCTGGCAGCTGGAGCAGTTGCCGTTGCAGCCCCCGCTTTGCCAGCCGCCCTGCTTGGCGATCCAGGCAATGACCACGATGAACGCCGCGGCCAGCAGTACCACGACCAGAATGCTTTTCAGTGCCATAAGGCTTTCCTCCACAATCCACAGTACATTTGTTCCTATTATAAAGCAAACCAGCCAAAAGTAAAGCGGGGTCACACGTACAGCGCCTGCTCGCGCGCGGCTTCGGCCGCCGAAAGGCCGCTGAGCCCCTGCATGGCGCTTGCCCGCCAGGCGGTGGGGGTGTGGCCGGTCTCTTTTTTGAACACCCGGCACAGATAGTTTGCCCCCGAAAACCCGCACAGGCTGGCAACGATCTCCAGGCTGTATTCCCGGTGCAGCAGCAGGCGCTTGGCGGCCTCGATGCGCATCGTTGTCAGGTATTTGCCAGGCGAGACTCCCATCGCCGCGTGGAACGCCCGGACCAGATGGCTTTTGGAAACGCCCAGCTGCTCACTCAGTTCCTCTACCCCGTACAGCCCGGCGTAGTTCTGCCGGATACAGGCCACTGCCTCGGCCACCAGCGGCGGCAAAGGCGGTTCGGCCGCGTCGGCGCCGGCCAATTCGCACAACAGTGCAAATACCAGCGGGCTTTGGACGCGGGAGGAGCCGGCTTCGGCGCGGGCCAACTCTTCCAGCAGCTCGGCGGCCCGGGGGCAGCTTTCGCCCCGGGCGGGGAACAGGTCGGCCGGCAGGGCGGCGGCCAGCTCGGCGGCGGCGCTGCCGCAAAGCCGCGCGGCCAGCACATGGCAGCTGCCCTGCTGCGGGGAAAGGGGCAGGGCGGTGCGCGCCAGCACCAGCATGCCGGGCGGGATGAGCAGGCCACCCGCATCCCCGACGGTGCAGTGCCCGCGGGAGACCACCGCCGCCCACAGGCCCTGCCCGCCCAGCAGCACCGGCTGCGCCAGTTCCAGATCCCGCGTTTCGCCCAGAGAGGCCAGGGCTTCAAAATTCAAAAGCAATATCTGACACCCCGAATCAATAAAATGCTATTTCTTGTCCGAAAATTGTCTGGTATTATAGTACCAACGACAAACGCCGCTGTCAAGGCGCGGTTATTATGATTTGATATGGAGGATACAGATTATGGCTTCGATCAGCTGCCAGCACATCTACAAGATCTACCCGGGCGCAACCGCTCCCTCGGTCACCGACTTCAACCTGGAAATTCAGGATAAGGAGTTCATCATCTTCGTCGGCCCCTCGGGCTGCGGCAAATCCACCACCCTGCGCATGATCGCTGGCCTGGAGGAGATCTCCAAGGGCGAAATGTACATCGGCGGCCGCCTGATCAACGATGTCCCCCCGAAGGACCGCGACATCGCCATGGTGTTCCAGAGCTACGCTCTGTACCCCCATATGACCGTTTACAAGAACATCGCGTTCGGCCTGGAGCTGCGCAAGACCCCGAAGGATGAGATCGACAAGCGCGTGCATGAGGCCGCCAAGATCCTGGAGATCGAGCACCTGCTGGACCGCAAGCCCAAGGCTCTGTCCGGCGGTCAGCGCCAGCGTGTTGCGCTGGGCCGCGCCATGGTTCGTAACCCGGCCGTTTTCCTGCTGGACGAGCCTCTGTCCAACCTGGACGCCAAGCTGCGTACCAGCATGCGCACCGAGATCATCAAGCTGCACAAGAAGCTGGCCACCACCTTCATCTACGTTACCCATGACCAGACCGAGGCCATGACCATGGGCGCCCGCATCGTCGTTATGAAGGACGGCGTCATCCAGCAGGTCGATACCCCGCAGAACCTGTACGATTACCCCTGCAACGTCTTCGTTGCCGGCTTCATCGGC
>CAMFSB010000215.1 GCA_945982465.1 uncultured Faecalibacterium sp.
GCACAGCATCATCGCCAGCGCTGCCAGCAGCGCAAACAACTGTTTTCCGTTTTTCATTGTGCATTCTCCTTATTTTCCGGGTCCTGCCCGGTCATTTCCGAAAAGATCTTTTCACGGGCCGCCTGTTTTTCAGCATCCGTCTGCACCACATTGCTCTGCACGCTGCCGTCCAGAATGGTGATGATCCGGTCGGCCACAAGGGCCAGTTCCGGCTCGTGGGTGACCATGACAAAGGTGATCTGGTTCTCCTTTGCCATCTGCAGCATTTTGTACAGCACCTGCCGGGTGGTGGCCGTGTCCAGGTTGCCGGTGGGTTCGTCGGCAAACACCACCTTGGGCCTGGTCACAAAGGCGCGGGCAATGCCCACGCGCTGCTGCTGGCCGCCGCTCATCTCGGTGGGGCGGTGCTTTTCGCGCCCCTGCAGGCCCATTTCGCGCAGCATTTTCGCCGCTGCCTTTTCCCGCGGGCCGCGGCCCACGCCTTTGAACATCAGCGGCAGCGCCACATTTTCGGTGGCGTTCATGCTGGGCAGCAGGTTGTAGCTTTGGAAGATAAAGCCCAGGTTTTCCTGCCGGAAGCGGGCAAGCTGGCTTTCGGTCATAGCCGAAATTTCATGGTCTGCGATGTACACCTTGCCCCGGGTAGGCTTTTCCAGCCCGGCCAGCTGGTTCAGCAGTGTGGATTTACCGCTGCCGGACTGGCCGACGATGCAGCAGATCTCCCCTTTTTCGATGGTGATATCGATCTGATTCAGTGCCACCACTTTTTCGTGACCCACGCGGTATACCTTACGCAGGCCCTCAGTGCGGATCATAGGCGTCAATTCTTCGTCACATCCTTACGCTAAAGCCCGGCCCATACAGGCCTGCGGCCCCTTCTATTGTTCGATACGAACCACTGCTCACGAATATTTCACACTCCGGCCCCAAAATTGTAAAATTTCCGCCCCTTACGGCAGCAGCCCCAGCGCCCGGGCGCGCAGGTACAAAGCCGCCAGCAGCACCGCAGCGCCCAACGCCAAAAAAAGCGCCTGCACTGCGTCCGGCCGGCGGCGGCGTGCCGCGGCGCGCCGCTTTGCCGTGCTGCGTGCCTTGCCGCCCGCGGTTCCGGAACGGCCCGCCGCCGGCTTTTTGGCCTGCCCCACTGCGGGCTTTTGGGCGCGCCCCGCTGCCGGCGAAGCGGTTGTTGTGCGTTTGGCGGCCGGCGTGCCCGCAGAGCCGCCGTCCGCCGCCCGGGGTTTGGCACCGGCACGCGGCAGCGCCGGGGCGTGGGTCAAAAACTGCGGCTCCGGCTGCGGCCCGCCGCAGCGCTGGACAGCCCGGGCCGCCGCCTTGCGGTATTTTTGCAGCTCGGCTGCTGTAAACACCGCCTCGCCGTAGCTTTCGGCCAGGTCCTCCACTGTTTCGGCAAAGCAGGCGGCCGCTTCGGCGGCGCCGGCCAGCTCGGTGGCGTGGGCGGCGGCGTTGCGCGCCACCCGCAGGCCGTTGCAGGCGTGCCGGGCCGCCACCGGCCGCGGTGCGGCGCTGAGCAGGCGCAGCGGCGTGCCCTCGGCCCCGTCGCCGGGGTCCAGCAGCACCCGCATGCACACGGTGGTGTCCAGCTTCTGCCAATCGCGCACACCTGCAAGCTCCGGCATACGGCTGAAATACTCCGGCGCCTGCTGTGTGCGCTGCGCCACATATTCGGCAAGCTGCGGCAGGGTTTTCCCGTCCTGCTTTTCCCAATGCCAGCGCAGCAGGCGGCGGCTCAGTTCGTCGCACATGGTTTTGATCTCGAACGCCGCCTGCAGGTATTCTTCGGCCATAAGGCACCCTCCATTCTGCAAAAAGGGCGGGAAACAACCGCTTCCCGCCCCAAAAATCAGAGCCATGCTCCATTTGTGATTTTTACCGGCTGCTTACAGCAGCACCTGGCAGTACAAAAAGCCGCCCAGCGCGATCGCCGCGCAGATCACCGCCGTCAGCGCAGGCACCCAGCGGATTATAGCTTCCGCCCGTTCGTCACGGGGGTCCAGCTCCTCCTCGTAATCTTCGTCGTCACCGTAATCGTCATCGACTGGTTCCTCCGCCTGCGCGCGCTCCACATCGGCGCGGTAATTGTTGACAAAGTGCTCCGCCGCTGCCGAGGGCATCCGCCGCTGCGCAGCTTCCGGCTTGCGCTCGGGCGCGGGGGTCTGCGCCAGCGGGTCCGGCGCAAAGGTGCGGGTATGCTCCGCACTGTCGGCCGCGGACGCAGCGGCTGTGCTCTGCGTGCCGGCCACCCGCGTGGGTTCGTCCACCGCCGGGGCCGGGGCCTGCTGCTCCGGCTGCATCAGGCCGCTGAGGGCGTTTTGCAGCAGGATGCGGTCGCTGCCGCATTCGCTGCAGTACACGGTATCCTCCTCGGCGGGATGGAACGCGCCGCAGGCGCAGTACCAGCCGTTTTCCAGCACCTGAGGCATGAATTTCAGCCCCCGGCGGCCGGTTTTTTGTTCCAGACGGCCGGCCATCTCAGCCGGCAGGCGCTTGGGCGCAGGCAGGCGCACGCGCTTTTTTTCGCGCAGATCCATGCGCTTGGTGCCGCTGTACACCTGCTGCAGCTGCACATCCACGCTGCCGATGGCGTCGCCCGTAATGAACACCGCATCGTCCATGCCGAACAGCTCGCCGTTTTTCGCTTCCAGGTCGGTATACTGGAACGCTTCCTCACACAGCACGCTCCCGTCGCCGCCCTTGCAGCGGAACTGGACGTCCAGGCCGGTGATCGTGTTCTGCCCGATGTTTTTAAAGGTCAGGCAGACCGCGTTGTCGCCGCTTTGGTCACCGCGCAGCAACTCCACGCGCACAAACTGCACCGGACTGCCCGGTGTGTAATAGTTGGCACGGCTTTGCGCGACCGGTTCAAAATTCTCTTCCATGTTCCTGCCCCCTGTGCTTTTTGTTGTGCGTTATTCCTGCGCGGGCGGGTCCTGTTGCTGCCCGGCGCGCTGTGCCGGCTCGGCCTGCTCCGCTTTTTCGGCCGGTTCGGCCTTTTCAGGCGCCGGTGCCGGGCTGTCCGCGTACAGCGGGGCCAGCGTGCCGCCCTCCATCACGGTGGTAAACTCCTGCTCGTTGAGTTTTTCGCGTTCGATCAGCGCCGCAGCCAGGCGATGCAGCTGGTCGATGTGCTCGGTCAGGATCCGGCGGCAGGTCTCGTAGGCTTCGTCGATGGTATCGCGGATCTCCGCGTCGATCTCGGCGGCCGTAGTCTCGCTGTAGCCCTTGCCCTGGCCGAAGTCGCGGCCAAGGAACGTTTCCTCCTGCGCGGTGCCGTACACCACCGGGCCCAGCCGTTCCGAGAAGCCGTAGCGGGTGATCATGCGGCGGGCCACGTCGGTAGCCTGCTGCAGGTCGCTGGACGCGCCTGTGGAGATATCATCCAGGATCAGCTGCTCGGCCACGCGGCCGCCCAGGCTGGAAACGATATCCTCGAACATTTCGCCCTTGGTCACATAGTCGCGGTCCTTTTCGGGCAGGTACATGGTGTAGCCGCCCGCGCGGCCGCGCGGCACAATGGTGATCTCGTGCACGCGGGGATGGTGCTTGCAGTAATAGCCTGCCACCGCATGGCCGGCCTCGTGGTACGCGGTCAGGCGCTTTTCCTCGGGGGTGACCACACGGCTGCGCTTTTCGGGGCCGGCCACCACCTTGATGGAGGCCTCCTCGATCTCGGCCATGGTGATGGCTTTTTTATTGCGGCGCGCCGCCAGCAGCGCCGCCTCATTGACCAGGTTTTCCAGGTCCGCGCCGGCAAAGCCCGCCGTGCGCTGCGCAATGACCTTGAGCGACACGTCGGGCGCCAGCGGCTTTTTGCGGGTGTGAACCTTGAGGATCTCCTCGCGGCCCTTTACGTCCGGCAGGCCCACATACACCTGGCGGTCAAAACGGCCCGGGCGCAGCAGCGCTTTATCCAGGATGTCGGCGCGGTTGGTGGCCGCCATCACGATCACACCGTCGTTGGCGGCAAAGCC
>CAMFSB010000216.1 GCA_945982465.1 uncultured Faecalibacterium sp.
CCCGCGGCCCTCCCCCGCCCGACGTGGCCCCCCCGGCCCAGCCCCACACCCCCCAGGGCGCGGCCCACCTGCTTTTTGGCGATGGACACCACCAGGCGCAGGTTTGCCTCCGACAGGCTGCGGCGGGCGGCAAGGCCGTCGGCGCGCACGCGCAGCAACTCCTCGCGCTGCTGGGCCGTCAGGGGGCCGTTTTCCACCGCTTCCATCGCGGCTTCCTCCTCGGCGGCTTCCTCGCTGTCCACCCGGCTGCTTTCGCCCTTTCCATCCTCGGCGTCGGCGGCATCCTCGTCCAGCACGCCGCCGTCGTCCTCCTCAAACGAGAAGCGCTGGGCGTTTTTCTTGATGTATTCCGGGCTGCCGTAGCGCTTGCGGTCGGCATACAGCAGATGCGCCGCCTCGGCGCCCGCGTGGATGCGGCGGGACAGCTCCACCTCCTGCTCGGCGCTCAGCAGCGGGATCTGGCCGATCTGCTTCAGGTAGTTTTTCACCGGGTCATCCAGCAGCTCATCCAGCGCGGCTTTGGCGTCGGCGGCATTTTCCTCCGCCGCTTCCTTTTCCACTTCCGATTCCTCGGCCACGGCCGCCAGCACCTCCACCGGCTCTGCAGTTTCGGCTTCCACCAGCGTTTCTTCCACCTCGCTGGTGTTGGCGTCCCGGACTTCGATCTCCTTTTCGTCCAGCTGCGCATAGATGCTGTCCGGCTCCATTCCGCTTTCGGCGATCAGCGTATTGATCTCGCCGACGGTGACGTAGCCATCCCGGGCCCCTTTTTTCAGAAGTTCTTTTAAAGTCGCGCTCATATTCCTTTTCTCCTTTTGGCTCCCGAAAGACGGGGATTAAGCATAGGTAAGCATTATAGTATTATATAGCAAAAAATGCAATCTGTCACGCTTTTTTTCCGCAAAAAGAGGATTTTTTACATTTTATTCACCGCAGCGCTCAGATCACCAGCCCGCCGTTTACGCCGAACACCTGGCCGGTGATGAAGCCCGCGCCCTCGCCTGCCAGATAGACCAGCAGCGACGCCACCTCGCCGGGCTGGCCCAGCCGCCCCACCGGGGTGTCCTGCGCAAGGGCAGCTTTATCCTCGGCCGAAAAAGCCGCCATCATATCGGTCTCGATCACGCCCGGGGCCACGCAGTTCACGGTGATGCCGCTGGGGCCTTCCTCCTTGGCCAGCGCCTTGGTCAGCCCGATCAGCCCCGCCTTCGCCGCAGAGTAATGTACCTCGCAGCTGCCGCCGGTCTGCCCCCACATGCTGCTGACCGTGAGGATGCGGCCCCATTTGCGGCGGATCATGCCCGGCAAAGCCACCTGGCACAGGTTGAACGCGCCGGTCAGGTTTACATCCAGCATGCGCTGCCATTCGGCAGGCGTAAGATCGGTAAACAGCTTTTGCTGGGCAATGCCCGCGTTGCACACCAACACATCCACCGAGCCGAACGCCCGTTCCACCACCTTGAACGCCGCGGCGCACTCCTCCTCGCTGGCCACATCGCCGTGCACGGCGGCGCGGTCGCAGCCCAGCTCGTTGACCCGCGCGCGGGCCGCCGCTTCCTTGGTATGATACAGGATCGCCGTATTGTACCCCGCCCGCCAGAACGCCCGGGCCGCCGCCGCGCCGATGCCCCGGTCCCCGCCCGAGATGAGCACCGTGCGCCCGCAGCGCACCCGCCCGCCATCCGGGCCGGGCCGGGCCGGCACAAATGCCGCGCCGGCAGGCTCCGGCTGAGCCGGGGCTGTGGGCCGGGCCGGATAACCGGCGCTGTCCGGCGCGCGCTCCGGCTGGGCCGGGGCGGCCGCGGGCGCGGGGTCCGGCTCCGGCTGCGGGGGCGCGAAGTCAGGCTCCGCCGGCTGCGGCGCAGGCACGGCTGCGTCCGGCCCCAGCGGCACATCGTAGGCAAAGGGCCGGGCCGGCCCGTCGCCCAGCGGCACATCGTAGGCAAAGCGGCGGGTGGCCGCGTCGTCCAGCGCGATGTCGTAGGCAAAGTGCTGGCTGCCGTCCCACACGTGGGTCGGTTCCGCGCCGGTGCCCGGCTGCGGGGGCTCGGTGTGGAAGGTCGTGCCGCCGGTTTCGGGCGGCGACGGCTCGCCGAAGTCCTCCGGGTCCTCCCGCTGCCAGTCGAACAGGCGGTTCGCCCGCGGGGGCACAAAGTCTTCAAAGGCTTCCGGCGCCTGCTCGTCGGTATCAAAGGTCAATTCAAAATCATCGTCACGCATGGGATCACACCTCGTTTATTCGTTCCGGCCGCTGCGCGGCTTTGCGTCGGCGGCGGGCTGCGGCGGCCGCCAGCGCGGCGCGCCGCGGCGCTTTTCGCGCAGGGCGGCAAAAAACTGTTCCAGCAGGGCGGCGGCTTCCTGTTCCCGCAGGCCCCGTTCGACCACCGGATGGTGGTTGAACGGCAGCGCGAACAGGTCGGTGACCGAGCCGCAGCAGCCGGCCTTGGCGTCCGCCGCCCCGTACACCACCCGGCGCAGCCGGCTGTTCAGGATGGCGCCGGCGCACATCGGGCAGGGTTCCAGCGTTACAAACAGCTCGCACTGCCACAGCCGCCAGCCGCCCAGCGCCCGGCAGGCCTGGTCGATGGCCAGCAGCTCGGCGTGGTGGATGGCGTTTTTTTCGGTCTCGCGGGTATTGTGGGCGGCCGCGAGGATCTGCCCGTCTTTGGCGATCACCGCGCCCACCGGCACTTCGCCCAGGGCGGCGGCCTTTTGCGCCTGGGCCAGCGCCTCCCCCATCAGTTCATAATCCGTCATGGTTGCATCATCCTTTTATACGAATCAGAGGGCCGGATCATGGCAGGCCGGCCCCGGCGTTTGTCACACTCTGCCCGCCAGCCACTGGGCCAGCACCGCGGCCGCCAGCACCGCCACGGCAAACAGCCATGCCGGGCACTGGGCCAGCGCCAACGGCGAAGCGCCTGGCTCCAGCCGCCGCGGCCGTCGGCGCAGGGCGGCGCGGGCCAGGGCAGCCGCCGCCCACAGCGGGAACACCGTAATGCACACCGCCCACAGGATCTGGGCCAAGCCGTCGTAGGCTTCGCATTCCAGCCACAGCAGCACAAACGCCAGCACATTGTTGGAAAAATGCAGCACCGCCCCCGGCCACAGGCTGCCGCTCAGCTCGGCCAGCAGCCCAAAAAACAGGCCGGCCGGCAGGGCAAACACGATCCCGGACAGGCTGCCGTGCAGCAAGGCGAACAGCACCGCCTGCCCCACAATGGCCAGCGCCGCCCCGTGCGGCCGCAGCAGGCTTTGCATCACGCCCCGGAACAGCAGCTCCTCCAGCACGGCCGGCATGACGCACAGCGTTAAAAAGGCCGGCACCAGCGCCGGCGCGCTCTGCGGCAGCTCGACCGACTGGCCGCTGCCCGTAAAGCGGGCCACGACACCCGCCAGCAGATTGCCCAGCTGTGCGGCCCCCAGATAGACCGGGACCGCCCCCCGCAGGCTGCCGGCCGGCGGGCGGCGCCAGAACGCGGCGGCAGGCGGCAGCCCTGCCCAGCGGCGGGCCGCCCACACCGGCGCCAGCAGCGCCAGGCTGCCCGCCGCCAGCGAAAGCGCCCACTGGGCGCATTCCCACACAGCGGCCGGCGTGCCCACGCCCGGCCCGCCCAACCAGGCCGCCAGCAGGCCCCGGGCCAGCAGGCCGAGCATATTTTTCGCCAGCAGGTACCCCACCGCGCATAACGCGCACTGCCCTGCCGCCTGCTGCAGCCGCGGCGGCGCCCCGGCCGAAAGCAACTGTCTGTGCCGCACCCTTCATCGGCCCGCCTTTCCCGTGCAGTTGCACGCATGGCCCAGCGGCCATAGCTTTCCATTAAAAGTATACATCATCCTGCGGGCCGCATGCAAGGCGCAAACTGCCGCAGCCGGTCGAACTTTGCCGGATTTTGGGTATGGACGGCGGATTTGGAGTGCGCGGCGGGTGCGATTTTTTATTTTGAACTTCAAAACACTTGACAGTGGCCCGTGCCTGTGTTATAC
>CAMFSB010000217.1 GCA_945982465.1 uncultured Faecalibacterium sp.
AAAAGCGCTCTGCCTTACGGCAGAGCGCTTTTGTTGTGCTTTTTTGCGGCCCGGTCAGCCCCGCACGGCAAAGCCGCGCTCGCCGTCCACCAGCGGCAGCGGCCGGGTCTCCACCCGGTCGATCTGGATATACGGCCCGCGGTACAGCGCGGCCAGCAGGCTGTCCAGGGCGGCGGGCGTGCCCTGTGCTTCCAGATACACGCTGCCGTCGCTATCGTTTTCCACGCAGCCGGTCACGCCCAGGGCGTCGGCGGCGGTGCGCGCCCGCCAGCGGAAGCCCACCCCCTGCACCCAGCCGGTGAACCGGTAGGCGCGGCGCACCACGCGCGGCGTTTGATTTTGCTCCATCGGGCCTGTCCTCCCCTTTTGCGGCGGTCCATTCGCCTGCGCCCGGGCGGCGCGTTCCGGCGGGATGCCCCGGCACAGCCTGTCCCCCTTTTTGCGGGGCGGCCGGGCCACCGTTTGGGCCGCGCCGGGGTTTTGGGCGGCACGCACCGCGGCCTGTTCTCCGCTGTGCGGCGCAGCCCCTGCCCCCGTGTGCGGCATTTACAGCTGCTGGTACGCTTCCATGATATACGGGATGAACTGCTTTTTACGGCTGATCACCCCGGGCAGCGCCACGCTGCCGTCGGCGGCAGCCTGCACGCCAAAGCCCTCGGCCAGCATTTTGGCCGCGTGGCGGCCCGTGCAGATCACCGTGCTGCTTTTGGCGGGCACGTCGGTAAGCAGAATGTACAGGTCCTCCACGTTCTGTTTGTGCAGCGCTTCATCCATGTAGCCGGCCAGCAGCGTTTTGGCCGCGGCCAGGTTGTTGGGCGTCATGTAATTGCCCTGCGCCACGCCAAAGCGGATGTCGCCGCACATGAACACCTTGAAATCCTGCAAAAACACCTCCTCGGCGGTTTTGCCGTCCAGCCGTTCGCCGGCCTCGAACATTTCGGCCGCAAAGGCCTCCACATCCACCCCGGCAAGGGCGGCCAGATTCCGGGCGGTGCGCTCATCCACCGGGGTGCTGGTGGGGCTGCGGAACAGCAGCGTGTCGGACAAAATGGCCGCCAGCAGCGCCCCCGCAATGGCGGGCCGGGGCGTAACGCCCGCTTCGTCGTACATCTGGCTCACGATGGTGGCCGTGCAGCCCACCGGCTGGTTGCGGAAGTACACCGGGCCGGAGGTCTCCAGGCTGCCGATGCGGTGGTGGTCGATGATCTCCAGAATTTCGGCCTGGTCGTAGCCCTCCACGGCCTGGGTCTTTTCGTTGTGATCCACCAGGATCATCTGCCGCTTGCGCATGTTGATCACATTGCGGCGGCTGAGCATGCCGCAGTATTTGCCCTCGCTGTCCAGAATGGGGAAATACCGGTGGCGCACCTTGGCCATCACGCGCAGCACATCGTCCACCGGTGTGACCAGCGTGAACTTCATAATGCCGGCGGTGGTCATGGAATGGGAGATGGGCGCGCACTGGCTGATTAGCTTGGCCGCGCCGTAGGTGTCTACGGGCACGCTCATAATGGCCACGCCGTTTTCCTCGGCCAGCTTGACGATGGTTTTGCCCACGGCCGCGCCCTGGCATACAATGATCAGGCTGGCGTTCATCTCGATGGCGCAAAGCTGGCTTTCGTACCGGTTGGAGAGGATCACGATATCCCCCTCCTCCAGCGAGGCCTCCATGATCTCGGGGCTGGACGCGCCGATCACCACCTTGCCCTTTTCCACCACAGCGTCGGGGCTGCCCACCAGCATGGTGCCGCCCAGCGTTTCGAGGATGTTGCGGTAGGTGGTGCGGCTTTTGGCCAGCACGCCGGTGTCGAACACGTCCATGTTGGCCGTGGCAATGTCCTTGACGGTGATCACGCCCCGCAGCCAGCCCTCGCTGTCCACCACGGGCAGGGTGTCGATCTCCCGGTCGCGCATGATGGTCCAGGCGCGGCGCAGGCTGGTATCGCCCGAAACGCCCGCGATCACGCGGTAGTCCACATCCCGCACCTTGGGGTTCACGTCGGTGCACAGGCGCGGGGGCGTCAGGCCCAGCTTTTTCAGCACAAAGGCCGTTTCCTGGTTGAGCTTGCCGGCGCGGCGCGCCTCGCACACCAGGCTGCTGGTCTGGTTTTTCAGCTCCGCATAGGCAATGGCGGAGCAGATGGAATCGGTGTCCGGGTTTTTATGCCCGATCACCACCACGGTATGAGCTTCGTGCGGCATAACAGATCCTCCCACCGGGCGCGCAGCGCCGGCCCGCCGCGCATGCGCTGCGCGGCGTTTGTTTGCAGTCCCCAAAGGCGGCGCGGCCCTTGGGCGGCGCAGCTTTTGTTTTGTAATGGTTCAGTATAGCACACTGCCGCGGCCGCGCGCAACGGCCCGCGGGGTGCCGCGGGTCAGAACAGCCCCTCCGGCAGGCGGATGTCTGCGGCGGGTACCTTGGCCCAGTCGAACTCCGCCGCCAGGCTGGCCGGGCTGCGCGGCTCGGGCCGGGGCTGCAGGCCATAGGCATAGGCCAGCTTGCCCACGATGGCATCGGCCGGGTAGCGGGCGCGCAAATTTTCCAGGCTTTGGTCGCCGTCCCGCTTGGAAAGCCGCCGCCCGTCCGGGGCCAGCAGCAGCGGGCAGTGGGCAAAGCGCGGCGGGGCCAGCCCCAACAGCCGGTACAGATACAGCTGCCGCGGTGTGGACGAGAGCAGGTCGGCCCCGCGCACCACCTCGGTAACGCCCATGCGGGCGTCGTCCGCCACCACCGCCAGCTGGTAGGCGGCCACGCCGGCGGCCCGGCGGAGGTGAGAGGCGCGGCGGGCGCGGGTATACCACGTTGCCGTCGGCCCGGTGGGGCGCGCTGGCCGCGTGCAGCTGCGCCCGCGAGCAGAAGCACGGGTATACAAGCTGCATATCTTCGAGGCGTTTATAACTTTGCGTATAGATTTCCGTGCATTCGCTCTGGTAATAGGGGCCGTGCGGCCCGCCCTGACTGCCGCCCTCGTCCCAGGTAAGGCCCAGCCAGGCCAGGTCCTCCTCCAGCAGGTCGGCGTAGCGGCGGGGGCAGCGCTCGGCGTCCAGGTCCTCGATGCGCAGCACAATGCGCCCGCCCCGGCTTTTGGCCGAAAGCCATGCCAGCAGGCTGCACGCCAGGTTGCCCAGATGCAGCCGCCCCGACGGGCTGGGCGCAAACCGCCCCACCACCGGCCGCGGCGCAGCCTTCGCCGGCAGGCTGGGGGCCGCACAATCCGCCGGGGCGCCTGCCTCCCCGTGTGGCCCGGGCCGGGCCGGGCCCGCGCCGGCCGCCGTCGGCCGCTGTGCCGGGCCGGTCATCCGATGCTCCACACGCCGTCGGCCGTCTGGGCCAGCGGCGTGTTGTAAAACGCGGCCGCGGCCCGCACCATGGCTTCGGCGTCGGCGCAGGCGGCCGTTTCCACCGCCGCGTGCATGGCCAGCTGGGCCAGGCCGATGTCCACCATGGGGATGCTGCTCTGGTGGCCCAGCAGGTTGCCCAGCGTGCTGCCGCCGGCCTCGTCGGCGCGGGTCGTGAACACCGGCACCGGGCTGGTCGGCCCGGTTGTAAAAGGTCTGCACCGGCACCTCGGCGCGGCGGCAGATCTCGCCGAACAGGGCGGCGGTCAGGCCGCTGGTGGTGTATTTCTGGCTGGCGTTCACCTTGACCAGCACCCCGCCGCCCGGCAGCGTGGGGTTGGCCGGGTCGCTTTTTTCGGGGTGGTTGGGATGCACGGCGTGGCCGTTGTCGGCGCTGAGCAGCAAACTGCCCGCCCGGGCGCGCACGCTCTGTTCGGCCGTCAGGCCCAGGCTTTCCTCAATGCGGGCCATCACATCGGCCAGAAAGGTGCCCTGCGCGCCCTGCCGCGACGACGAGCCCACCTCCTCGTTGTCGAACATGGCCCACACATCGGCGCGGCCCGGCTCTTCGCCGCGGCCGGCCAAAAAACCCCGCAGCGTGGTGTAGGCGCACTCCAGATCGTCGATGCGGGGCGCCATGAAC
>CAMFSB010000218.1 GCA_945982465.1 uncultured Faecalibacterium sp.
CCCCCAAACGCCCGCCGCCAACCCCACATCTCCCCACCCCCAGCCACCCGCCTGCCCAAGCGGGCAAGCTGCCGCCCCGCCGCCAAAACGATCCCCCCTTGCCCCGCGGTGCGCCGCATTTTTTGCCAAACCGCCCCGCCGGGGCGCGCCCGGTGTCGAAACCCCCAAAACCGGCCGGAAAATTTTGTAAAGTATGATAAATATTTCACCAAAATCTTGTCACCTTTTACCAGTGAGCGAAAGTTTACTTTGCGGCCCCGGTTTGTTAAAATAGAACCAAGCAATTATGCCTTTCAAGGGGTCAGCGCGCCCTTTTGGCATCGTTGCCCCCCGCAAAGGTATCGGGAAAGGCCGCCGGGGCGGCGGCATCTCCCAAAATAAACCAAAATGGAGGAAGAAAAATGCCTAGAGCAAAGCAAACCATGGATGGCAACACCGCTGCTGCTCATGTAGCATACGCCTTTACCGACGTAGCTGCCATCTACCCCATTACCCCGTCTTCTCCCATGGCCGACACGGTCGACCAGTGGTCCGCCGCCGGCCAGAAGAACATCTTCGGCAACCAGGTCAAGGTCGTTGAGATGGAATCTGAAGCCGGCGCCGCCGGCGCTGTGCACGGCAGCCTGGGTGCCGGTGCCATCACCACCACGTTCACCGCTTCGCAGGGCCTGCTGCTGATGATCCCGAACATGTACAAGATCGCTGCTGAGCAGCTGCCCTGCGTGTTCGACGTTTCGGCCCGTACCGTGGCCACCCAGTCGCTGAACATCTTCGGCGACCACAGCGACGTTATGGCTGTCCGCCAGACCGGCTGCGCCATGCTGGCGGAAGGCTCTGTGCAGGAAGTGATGGACCTGTCCCCCGTCGCCCATCTGGCGGCCATCGAGGGCAAGGTCCCGTTCGTCAACTTCTTCGACGGCTTCCGTACCTCCCACGAGTATCAGAAGATCGAAAAGTGGGACTACGAGGACCTGAAGGAAATGTGCAACATGGAAGCTGTTGCCGAGTTCCGTAAAAAGGCCCTCAACCCCGAAACCCCCAAGATGCGCGGCAGCCACGAGAACGGCGACGTGTTCTTCCAGCACCGTGAAGCCTGCAACCCTGTCTACGACGCTCTGCCCGCCGTGGTCGAGAAGTACATGGCCAAGATCAACGAAAAGCTGGGCACCGACTACGACCTGTTCAACTACTACGGCGCGCCCGATGCCGACCGCGTGATGATCGCCATGGGCTCCATCTGCGACGTGGCCGACGAAGTGATCGACTACCTGACCGCCAAGGGCGAAAAGGTCGGCATCATCAAGGTGCGCCTGTATCGTCCGTGGGTCTCCGCTTCCCTGCTGAAGGTCCTGCCCAAGACGGTCAAGAAGATCGCCGTGCTGGACCGCACCAAGGAGCCGGGCGCCCTGGGTGAGCCGCTGTTTTTGGATGTGGCCGCTACCCTGCGTGAGGCCGGCCTGAACGACATCGTGCTGACCGGCGGCCGCTACGGCCTGGGCAGCAAGGACACCCCGCCGTCCTCCATCTTCGCCCTGTTCACCGAGCTGGCCAAGGACGAGCCCAAGCCCCGCTTCACCCTGGGCATCACCGACGACGTGACCGGCCTGAGCCTGCCCGAAGTCAAGCCCGCCCCCATCACCGCGGCGCTGGGCACCAAGGAATGCAAGTTCTGGGGCCTGGGCGGCGACGGTACCGTTGGCGCCAACAAGAACTCCGTCAAGATCATCGGCGACCATACCGATAAGTATGTGCAGGCGTACTTCCAGTACGACTCCAAAAAGACCGGCGGCGTCACCATCAGCCACCTGCGCTTCGGCGACAAGCCCATCCGCAGCCCCTACTACATCAACCAGGCCGACTTCGTCGCCTGCCACAACCCCTCGTATGTCAACCAGGGCATGAAGATGGTGCAGGACGTCAAGCCCGGCGGCGTGTTCATGATCAACTGCCAGTGGTCCGATGAGGAACTGGGCCATCACCTGAACGCCGAGGCCAAGAAGTACATCGCGGATAACAACATCCAGCTGTACACCATCAACGCCATCGACAAGGCCATCGAGATCGGCATGGGCAAGCGCACCAACACCATCCTGCAGTCTGCGTTCTTCAAGCTGGCCGACGTTATGCCCATCGACGACGCCATCGCCTTCATGAAGAAGGCCGCCGAGAAGAGCTACGGCAAGAAGGGCCAGAACGTTGTTGAGATGAACTGGAAGGCCATCGACGCCGGCGTGGACGCCATCCATAAGGTGGACGTGCCCGCTTCCTGGTCCAATCCCGAGCCCGATCCCGCCCCGAAGGAGCTGGTGGGCCGCCCCGAGCTGGTCAAGCAGATCCGCGAGGTGATGGAGCCCATCGCCCGTATGGACGGCGACAGCCTGCCGGTTTCCGCCTTTGTTGCCAACGCCACCGGCGAGTGGGAGCAGGGCGCTTCCGCCTACGAGAAGCGCGGCACCGCCGTCAACGTGCCGGAATGGAACGCCAGCAAGTGCATCCAGTGCAACATGTGCGCCTTTGTCTGCTCGCACGCCACCATCCGTCCGTTCATGCTGAGCGCCGACGAGCTGGCCGCTGCCCCCGCCCAGACCAAGAGCGCCGACTCCAAGCCCAAGGCCACCGAGTATAAGTTCGTCATGGCTGTCAGCCCGCTGGACTGCATGGGCTGCGGCGAGTGCGTCACCGTCTGCCCCACCGGCGCGATCAGCATGGTCCCGCAGGAGAGCCAGGCGGCCGAGCAGGAAGTGTTCGACTACTGCGTGGCCAACATCTCCAAGAAGCCCGGCATGATGGCCGACGATACCGTCAAGGGCAGCCAGTTCAACCAGCCGCTGCTGGAGTTCTCCGGCTCCTGCGCGGGCTGCGCCGAGACCAGCTATGCCCGCCTGATCACCCAGCTGTTCGGCGAGAAGATGTACATCTCCAACGCCACCGGCTGCTCGTCGATCTGGGGCGGCACCGCTGCCATCAGCCCGTACACCACCAACAAGGACAGCGGCCACGGCCCCGCCTGGATCAACTCGCTGTTTGAGGATAACGCCGAGCACGGCCTGGGCCTGTACATCGGCCAGAAGACCATCCGCGAGAACCTGATCAAGCGCATTGCCGAGATCGCCGCCGACGAGCGTGCCTCCGACGAGCTGAAGGCCGCGTTTGCCAAGTTCATGGAGACCAAGGACAACACCAAGGCCACCGTTGCGCCGGCCAAGGCGCTGAGCGCCGAGCTGGAAAAGGCTGCCGCCGCGGGCTGCCCCGCCTCCAAGGAAGTGCTGGAAGAAAAGCAGTACATCGCCAAGAAGTCCGTGTGGATCTTCGGCGGCGACGGCTGGGCCTACGACATCGGTTACGGCGGCCTGGATCACGTGCTGGCATCCGGTGAGGACGTCAACGTGATGGTCTTTGACACCGAGATGTACTCCAACACCGGCGGCCAGGCTTCCAAGGCCTCCAACATCGGTGAGGTCTGCCAGTTCGCCGCGGCCGGCAAGGACATCTCCAAGAAGAGCCTGTCCGAGATCTGCATGACCTACGGCTACATCTACGTGGCGCAGATCGCCCTGGGCGCCAACATGAACCAGGCGGTCAAGGCCATCGCCGAGGCCGAAGCTTACCCCGGCCCGTCCCTGATCATCGGCTACGCTCCCTGCGAGCTGCACGGCGTCAAGGGCGGCATGACCAACTGCCAGAACGAGATGAAGAAGGCGGTCGAGGCCGGTTACTGGAACCTGTTCACCTTCAACCCGGCGCTGAAGGCCCAGGGCAAGAATCCGTTCACCCTGACCAGCAAGGCCGGCAACAGCGAGAAGTATCAGGACTTCCTGAAGAACGAGACCCGCTACAGCCGCCTGACCCGCGCCTTCCCCGAGCGTGCCAACGAACTGTTCGCCAAGAACCAGAAGGCCGCCGAGGATCGGTACGAGCACCTGACCCGTCTGGTCGAGCTGTACAAGTAAGACCGGCTGGGCAAGCTGC
>CAMFSB010000219.1 GCA_945982465.1 uncultured Faecalibacterium sp.
ACCGCCCGGGCTGCAGCATCCCCCGCTTGACGCGGCCCTCGGCGCTGCGCTTGAGCCGGATGACCTCCAGCCCCACGGCCTCGCACATGCGGCGGATCTCGCGGTTTTTGCCCTCGCGCAGGGTCATTTCCATCACGGTACGGCCCGGCTCGTCAGTGACCACATTGATCACGCAGGGGGCCGTTTGGGTGCCGTCGTCCAGCACTACGCCCTGCGACAGGCGCAGCACCTGCTCTTCGTCGGCGCGGGGGCGCACCGTCACGCGGTATAGTTTGGTGATGCCGCCCGACGGGTGCATCATCAGGTTGGCAAATTCGCCATCGTTGGTCATCAGCAGCAGGCCCTCGCTGTCTTTATCCAGCCGGCCCACCGGGAACAGCCGCGCCGGGATGTCCCCCACCAGCTCCATCACGGTTTTGCGGCCCAACTCGTCGCTGGCCGTGGTGACATAGCCGCGGGGTTTGTACAGGATGATATAGTAGAGCTTCTGCTCTTTTTCGATGCGGATGCGCTGGCCGTCCACGGTCAGCACGTCCCGGGCAGGGTCCATCTTGTCTCCTACCTTGACCGGGTGGCCATTCAGCTTGACGCGGCCCTCGGCAATGATCTGCTCGGCGGCGCGGCGGCTGCACAGGCCCTGTTCGCTCATGATCTTCTGAATGCGTTGTTCTGCCATAAATCGTCCTTTATCTTGCAAATGGTTGCGGGCGTACAAAACGGGGGCGGGCGCACCCGCCCGTCCCCGCCGGTTTACTGTGCTGCCGGGGCCTCGGGCTGCGGCTGCGCAGCCGCTTCTCCCTTGCCGCCCTTGCTCTTGACCAGTTCGGTGACCTTGTCTACCAGTTCAGGCAGCATGGTGATGGCGCGGTCCACGCTGTTGGAGGTGTCGGACAGCTGGATGGTGCGCACATACCCGTCCTTTACGACCAGGAATGCCACCGGCGCGATGGTGACGCCCGCGCCCGAGCCGCCGCCGAACAGATCCTTGTTGGCGTTGTTTTTGGAATTGAAATCGCTGCCGCCGGAAGCAAAGCCAAAGGTCACTTTGGAAACCGGCAGGATGGTGGTGCCGTCCTCGGTGGTGATGGGCTTGCCGATGATGGTGTTGGAATCCACCATTTCGCGGATCTTGTCCAGCGTGACGCCCATCAGGCCCTGAATGGGATGTTCAGCCATAATCAAACGCTCCTTCTCTGTTAAAAATCGTCCGCCGGCCGCCCTGCACGCGGCAGGGGCGCCGGCCCTTTATCACAAGAAAATGTCCAGGATCTTTTCCCTGAACAGGGTATACACAAATGCTGCTCCTGCAATTCCCATTATAATCAAACGGGCGGATACTTTACAAGAGAAAACTTCGCTTCCGGCCAGATTTCCGGTAAAATCCGGCTCGATGCGCACCTGGTCAAATTCCAGCCAGAACACCCGGTTCAAAAACGCCAGCGCCGTGTGCAGCCAGGCGTTGGTTTGGCCGTACTGCACGGCGGTGTCTGCCGCATCCTGGCCGGACACCGGCAGGCAGATGCGGATATGGGTGATACGCAGCGCGCCCAGCACTGCCCGCAGAAACCGCCCGGCCGCACCGGCCATGGTGCACAGCGCGTCCACTGTGAGCTTTGCCTTTTGCCGGGCGGGCTTTGCCTGGGTTTGCGGGGGCGGCGGCTTTTGCGTTCTGCGCTTTTTTTGAGCTTTGCGCGCCGCCTTTTCCGCCCGGCGCTTTTTCTGCTGTTCGGTCAGGGGCTTGCGCGGCAGGATGGGGATCTTGACAAACAGCATCCCCGCGCTGAGCCGGAACACCCCGCCGCTGTATTCCAGCCATACCGACACCGGGATCAGCAGCGCGGCCAGCACCAGCGCCAGCAAAACGGCCAGCAGCCACAAAAGCGCCCGGCCGGCCCACATCAGCGCGGCCATTTCAGAGCGCCCCGCCGGCCGGCGCCGGTTCTTCAGTCAGCAGCGGGCGCGGCCCCTCGCCGTGCAGCGGCGGCAGCTCGGTCAGGCTGGAAAGGCCGAAGCAGCGCAGAAAAACATCCGTTGTGCGGAAGCTGACCGGCCGGCCCGGCAGGTCCATGCGGCCGGCCTCCTCGATCAGCCCCTTTTCCACCAGGCTTGCCACCGTGGAGGACGAATCGACCCCGCGTACCTGCTCGATGAACGAACGGGAGACCGGCTGGTTGTAGGCCACAATGGTCAGCGTTTCCAGCGCGGCGGGCGAAAGCGGTACGTTGCGGCGGGTGTCCAGAATCTTTTTAACAAAGGCCCCGTACTCGTTTTTGGTGGCAAACTGCCAGCGCTCCTCCAGCTGGAGCAGGCAGATGCCATGCTCCGGCTTTTCGTATTCGTCCCGCAGCGCCAGCAGCAGCCGTTCCACCACCGGCTGCTCGATCTCCAGCACGTCGGCCAGCTTCTGGCTGGTCAGCGGCTCGGCGTGGGCAAACAGCATTGCCTCCACCGCCGCCGTATATTGTTTCAGGTCCATTGCTGCTCCCCCGCTTCCTTTTTATGATGCAGCTTTTCGCGGCTCAGCTCCAGCTGTTCGTCATCGCCGATGCGCAGCCTGCCGTGGCGCACCAGTTCCAGCACGGCCATAAAGGTGGCCACCGTGGTGCTGCGGTCGTCGCTTTTCAAAAACAGCTGCCGCAGCCGGTGCAGCTTGCCGGTGACCATGCCGCGCAGCACGTGCACCACCCGGCTGGACACCGACACAAACGGTGCGGTGACGATCGGCTCAAAGCGCTCGGCGGCCGGCGCGCGGCGGCTGCTGCCCCGGCCCATCAGCCCGGCCCAGGCTTCCGCCAGCACGGCCGGGTCGTGGCGCAGCGTATAGGTCATATCCTGCTCCACCTGGGCGGGGCTGCGCACCGCCACCACCGTGTTGGCCGCCATTGTGCCCAACCGGGCCGCCACACGCTTGCACAGCTCGTATTCGATCAGCTGGCCGGTCAGTTCCTGCTTCATGCGCTCGGCTTCCTCGCTGCGGGGCAAAAGCAGGTAGCTTTTCATCTCCACCAGGCGGGCCGCCATCTCGATAAATTCGCTGGCCAGGTCCAGCCTCTTGCTGCGGTACTGGTAGATCAGCGCCGTGTACTGGTCGATCAGCTCCAGGATGGGGATGTCGTGCAGGTCCATCTTATTTTTGCTGATCAGCGCCAGCAGAAGATCCAGCGGGCCTTCAAAATTTTCCAACCGAAAGGTCATTTCTTCCATGCCGTGTTCAAACCCCCACGCCGTTCAGCGCAAACAGCAGCCGGTCCACATAGCCCGTGCCGTACAGCAGCAGATCAAAGGCCTTGTTTTCCAAAAAATACAGCGGGATGTCGAACACGCCCAGCATCAACAGCAAAAGCATGACAACGAAGATCTGCCGCTCGTACTGCATTACCTTAAAATACAGCCGCTGGGGCAGAAATACCAGCGCAATACGGCTGCCGTCCCACGGGGGCACCGGCAGGAGATTGAACACCGCCAGCGCCACGTTGTACACCACCATATAATACAAAAACAGCGCCAGATAGGTGTTCAGCCTGGTGACAGGCGCGCAGTAATAAAACAGTTTGTACAGGATCATGCTCACATAAGCCAGCAGCAGATTGGCCAGCGGCCCCGCCGCGGCCGTGACCGCCATGCCTGCCTTGGGGTTTTTGAAGCGACCGGGGTCGGCCGGCACCGGCTTTGCAAAGCCTACGCCGCACACCAGCATGCACAAAAAGCCGATCCAATGAAAATGCGCAATGGGGTTCATGGTCAGGCGCCCGTTGTTTTTGGCGGTGGGGTCGCCCAATTTCCACGAAACAAAGGCGTGCGCCGCCTCGTGGAACGGAATGGCGATCAGGAACACCAGCGCCCGGATCAGATACACCTCAAAATTTGCAAGCATACGGTCTCTCCTGTTTTTTGCGGCAGCGGCCTTACATCCGGCCAGGCAGCCCGCCCCGCCCGCAGGCCAAGCGGCTGCAGCAGCCATT
>CAMFSB010000220.1 GCA_945982465.1 uncultured Faecalibacterium sp.
GTACCACAATGCCCGCATAAGGCGTGGCGAAATACAGCTGTGAGCCCGGCAGGGCCGCCAAAGCCGCTGCCGCCCCGTTTATCAGCTTGACACAGGCCGCGCCCAGCAGACCAAACAGGCGCTGGAACGACTGGAGCCAGGGCGTCAGCCCGCAGAGCGCCGTCAGCAGGCCGCACGCCAGGGTCGGCTTTGCCAACCACAGCACCAGCAGGTTGGACAGCAGCGCCACCGCGCTGACGTTCATGCCCCAGAACACCAATACCGGGAACGTGCAGACCATAGCCGCCAGCGAGACCGCCGCATGCTGCACGAGCCGGGCCGCCAGACGGCCGGCGCCGGCTTCGGCCCAGGGCGCCTGTGCCAGCGGTTCGGCCCATTCGGCGGCCAGCAGCGCGCCCAATGTGGCCGCAAAGGAAAGCTGCAGCGCCAGGTCGCACACCGCATACGCATTGCCCGCCGACATCAAAAGCACCGCGATCGCCAGCGCCGTAAGCGGGTCGCCCGGCTGCAGCAGCAGCGTGCCGGTGTTCAGGATCAGTACCGCAATGCCCGCCCGTGTAACGCTGGGCGAAAAGCCCACGATGCCCATCAGCAGCAGCGCCGCCGCCATGGCCGCGACCGCTCTGGCAGCCCGGCCTCGGCGGGAATCCCGTTTCAGTGGGATCAGGCCGCACAGCAGCGATACGTGCAGCCCGCTGACCACAAGGATATGCGAAATACCCGCCCGGCGGTATACGCTCTGCTGGGCCGCTGTGAGAAAGCGGCGGTCGCCCGTGGTCATGGCCGCCAGCACAGCCCCTTCCTCATTGCGCAGATAGCGCCGGATACCGGCCGAAAGCCGAAGCCCCAGCCGGCGCAGCGCCAGCGGTACATTGTTCTGCGTACCGGTGCGGGCAAAACCGGAAAGGTACTCCGCCTGCACAAAAACGCCATCCGCATAGCAGCCCCAGCGGTACCGGCCCGCAGGCAGCGCTTCGATCTGAAACGCGCCCTCAATCATTTCGCCGGTCTCGCATTCCGGCAGCGCCGGGCAGTAGATCCGCACCGAAGCCGCTTCGCCGTCCGCCGTGCAGACCGCGAGCGTGGCGCTGACCATGCCCTCCGCATAGCCTGCGGTCGTTTCGGCCACAACGGCCGTCAGGTTGACCTGACGGCCGGCCAGGCGCTCTGCCGGAACACGCAGCCGCAGTTCAGTCACGGCAAACAGCGCACAGCCTGCCAGTACCGCCGCAGCACACAGCAGCGCACCGGCATGGCGTTTGTACACGCCTGCGGCGCAAAAGCCCAAAACGCAAACTGCCGCAAGCAGCACAAAGGCTGCCCGCGGCAGGCAGGCGGCGGCCAGCAGTGTCAGCAGGCTGGTAAAGCAAACGATACAGGCTGGCCGTTTCATAACAAGATCCCTTTTACAGGCGGCTGCAGCATAAAGCCGGGCCGCCGGTCACAACGCTGTTTAGTGGAAGAACAGCGGCAGCGGCTCCAGATACACGATATCCTGACGCTCGGCGGCATCGCCCTCGGCCAGCACGCAGGCGCGGCCCACCACGGTGCAGCTGCTCTTGGCCGCCAGGGCCTCCAGCGCATGCAGCGAACCGCCCGTGGAGATCACATCGTCCACGATCAGCAGGCGTTTGCCGTTCATGGCATCCAGATCCTTTTTATCGATGACCAGCTTCTGCTTGGCGGCCGTGGTGATCGACTGATCCTCCACCACCACCGGCTCGCTCATGTACAGCTTTTCGCCTTTACGGGCGGTGATGTACGGCTTGCCGCTCTGACGGCTCATCTCATGGGCCACCGGGATGCCCTTGGCCTCGGCGGTCAAAATCACATCAAACTCCGGCACCTTTTTCAGCAGCTCTGCCGCGCAGGCCACCGTCAGTTCGGCATCGCCCAGCATGATAAAGGCCGCGATGTCCATGTGATCGTTCACCTTGCAAATGGGCAGCTGGCGGGTCAGGCCAGCCACATGCAGTTCATACGTTTTTCCCATACAAATCGCTCTCCTTTTCTGCGGCCTGCGCACGCGCCGCAGGCCCTTTTCACTAACAGGCAGGGCGGTCAGCCCGGAGGCCAGGCCAGGCTGCGCTTTGCCAGAACATGAAAGTGAAGATGCTTTACGCTCTGGCCGCCATCTTCGCCCACATTGGTCACCACACGGTAGCCGCCCGCGCAGCCCAGCTGCTGCGTCAGCCGGGCGATCACCGCATACACATGGCCCAGCAGGGCGGCGTCCTTTTCGGTCAGGCTGGCAGCCGATTCGATGTGCTGCTTGGGGATGACCAGGAAATGCACCGGGGCCTGCGGGTCGATGTCGTAAAAGGCCAGCAGCGTATCGTCCTCGTACAGCTTGTTCGAGGGGATCTCGCCCGCGGCAATTTTACAAAACAGGCAATCCGTCATTCGTTTCGCTCCTTTCGTTCAGCATACAGGGGGTGCTGTAAAACCAGCGCCGCCCGGCCGGCCGCAGCTGCATGATCCATGCGCCTGCGGCACGCACCGGGCTGCATTAAAACCAATCCGATCAGCCCAGCATGTTTTTGACGATCTGCGGCACAGCGGCCAACGCCTCGTCGATCTTGGTGGCATCCTTCAGGCCGGCCATGGCAAAATCCGGCTTGCCGCCGCCGTTGCCGCCGGCGATGGCCGCGATCTGCTTGACCAGCACGCCGGCTTTCAGCCCGAGGGCCTGGGCATCCTTGGACACCGAGACCGCCATACTGATCTTTTCGTTGGCAGAGCCTACCAGCACCGCCACAGCGTCGGGGGCCTTATCGCGGATGTTATCGCACAGGCCGCGCAGCGTTTCGGGCGCAGTGCCCGTAAAATACGCGCTGATGATGCGCACGCCGCCCACTTCCTGCGCATCCCGGAACAGTTCGTCGGCACGGCTGGCGGCCAGTTGGCCTTTCAGCGCATCCAGCTCGCGGCTGATCGCCTTGTGCTCGGCCATCACAGCCTCGGCACGGGCGGGCAGGTCCTTCACATTGGTGGCTTTCAGCGCCGCAGCTGTGTCTTTCAGCAGCGCCTCATGCTCATCCAGCAGCTTGAGCACGTTTTTACCCGTAACCGCTTCCACGCGGCGGATGCCGGCGGCCACCGATGCTTCGCTGATGATCTTGAAGCAGCCGATCTGGGCAGTGTTGGCCACATGGGTGCCGCCGCAGAATTCCGTCGACCAACCCTGCACGTTCACCACGCGCACGATCTCGCCGTATTTTTCGCCGAACAGCGCCATGGCGCCCAGCTTTTTGGCTTCGGCAATGGGCATGGTGCGCACCTCGACCGCCATTGCCGCCAGGATCCTGTCATTGACGATCTGCTCCACCCGGCGCAGCTCCTCGGGCGTGACGGCGCTGAAATGCGTAAAGTCAAAGCGGGTCACGTTGGCGTCCTGATACGAGCCGGCCTGATGCACATGATCGCCCAGCACCTCGCGCAGGGCTGCCTGCATCAGATGGGTGGCCGTATGATTGCGGCACACTGCCATGCGGTATTCCTTATCCACCTGGGTGGTGAGCACATCGCCCACGCGCACAAGGCCGCTTTCCAGCACACAGGTGTGTACAAAGTAGCCCTTGGGCGTCTTTTTCACATCCTGCACGCGCAGCGAGCATTCGGCGCCGGTGATATAGCCGATATCGGCCACCTGGCCGCCCATCTCCGCATAGAACGGGGTCTGATCCAGAACGACCAGCACACCTTCCTTGGCGCCGGTGTCGGTGGAAATTGCATCGGTCAGCGTCTCTTCGTCGCTCAAAGCCACCACAGTGCCCTGACCGTTCAGCGTTTCGTAACCGGTAAACTCCGTGGGGGCGGCGGTCAGCTCGCCGAACAAATCGGCGCTCCAGCCGGAGATATTCTTTTTCAGACGCTCGGCGCGGGCGCGCTCCTTCTGCTTGGTCATCTCGGCGTGGAAGCCATCTTCATCAACCTGGATGCCCGCTTCGGCGGCGGA
>CAMFSB010000221.1 GCA_945982465.1 uncultured Faecalibacterium sp.
TGTCGGTTTTATATTCCCATAACCGCCGGCTCAGAGACAAGCGCAGCCACAGCCGCGCAAAACCACTGTGGCTGTGAACAGTTTTGCAGCTGCCGCCCGATTGGCGCTTTTTTTGCGGCAGCCCTTGACACAAAAAGTTTACTGTGGTAGTCTTTATGCAAAAATCTACTCTTGTAAACTTTCAAGATCACACCCATCGGGCCGAAAGGAGCCATAACCATGCGGGAACAAACCGAAAAAGTGCAGGATTCCGAGCTGGAGATCCTGCGGGTCTTTTGGTCAGCCGGCACACCGCTGCCGCTGGCCGAGCTGTGCCGGCGGCTGAACAGCGCCTGCGGCTGGGCCGATTCCACCGTAAAAACGCTGCTGCGCCGCATGCAGGATAAGGGCCTGGTGCGGCTGGTGCGCCGCGGCGTATACGAGCCGCTGCTCTCGGAGGCAGATTACAGCCGCGCCAGCGCGCAGACGCTGGTGCAGCGGCTGTTTGACGGCAGCGCCAAAAACCTGGTGGCCGCGCTGGTCCGCACCGGCCAGCTCAGCGAGGACGATCTGGCCGAGCTTTCGGCCATGTTCAACGCGCCGGAGGAGCCAAAGCCATGAACATCCGCGCCTTTTTGGTGGTTCTGCTTTCCCTGTCCGTTTCCGGCAGCGTGCTGGCCGTGCTGGTGCGGCTGGGCCGGCGGCTGGCGGGGCCGCGGCTTTCGTACACCGCCGGGTATTACCTGTGGCTGCTGGTTCTGCTGCGGCTGGTTTTGCCCTTTGGCATGCCGGACAGTGTGATGGCGCGGGTCTTTGCGCACAGCGCCGCGCAGGCCGCGGCCGGGCCGGCCGCCGCGTATGCTGTTCCGGCAGAAGAAGCCGGCGCGCTCTCCTCTGCCGGCGGGGCCGGTGATGCAGCCGCCCCGCAGACGCCGGCGGAAAGCGGCGGCACCGTGCCCGGCGGCGCCGCAGCCAATGCCGCGCAGCGGCGGGCCGCCTGGGCGGCGCGGCTGCCAACCCTGGTATTTGCCGTATGGGCGGCCGGCGCAGCCGTGGTCGTGGCCCGCAGCGCCGCGGCCTATTTCCGCCTGCGCGCCGCGCTGCGGCGGCAGGCTGTTTTGCCCGACCCGGAGGATCTGGCGGTATTCCGGCAGATGTTCGGCCAGTTGGAGGGGCTCTGCCGCGTGCGGCTGGTGTGCAGTGCTGCGGCGCCCACGCCCATGCTGCTGGGCGGCCTGCGGCCGGTTTTGGTGCTGCCCGCCTACGCCTACTGCCAAAGCGGGCAGGAAGCCCGGCTGCGCTGCCTTTTGCAGCACGAGATGACCCACCACGCCCGGCGTGACCCCTGGTACAAATGGCTGGTGCTGGCAGTGCGGGCCGCGCACTGGTTTAACCCCTTGCTGCCCTGCCTTGCCCGCTGGATCGAGCAGGACTGCGAGCTTGCCTGCGACGAAGCGGTGGCCGCCCACATGACCCCGGCCCAGCGGCTGTGCTACGGCAACACGCTGCTGGCCTTTGCCGGGGCCGCCGGTGCGCCGGGCGGCGCGCCCGTTGTACCGCTGGCCGGCGGCGGCAAGGAAGTTTTGCGGCAGCGGCTACAGTGCAGCCGCCACCCCACCCGCCGCACTTGCCGGTCGGTCTGCCTTGCCGCCGCGCTGTGCCTGCTGTTTGCCGGCTGCGGGGCTGTGCTGGGCGCAGCTGTGCCTGTGCACGCGCTGGATCCCGGCGCATCCGCTTCCACTGCGGAACCCCCGCCGGCACAGCCGCCTTTCCCGCAGAAACAGCAGGGGGCAGCCGCTGATCCCGCCCCTGCCGCCCCGGCAGACGGACCGGCCGCGGATGAGCTGGTGTACATCCGGGACTACCTGCCGGATGTGTATGTGGAGCTGAAATACGCCACTTCCGACAATCTGGCCGGCCGGCCGCTGTATGACTTTACCGAGCCGATGCTGCGCTACGGCACCGTGCAAAAGCTGGCCGCCGTGCAGGCCGAACTGGCCGGGCAAGGCTACAGCCTGCAGATCTGGGACGCCTACCGCCCGCTGGCCGCCCAGCAGGCGCTGTGGAACGCCTGCCCCGACCCCACCTATGTTTCCGACCCGCGCACCGGCTATCTGGGCCACACGCGGGGCAATACCGTGGATGTGACGCTGGTGCTTTTGGACGGCACGCCGGTGGAAATGCCCTCCGGCTTTGACGAATTTACTGCCCTGGCCGACCGGGATTACAGCGATGTTCCGGCCGAAGCCGCTGCCCGCGCCCGGCTTTTGGAGCAGGCCATGCTGCGCCACGGCTTCCGGGGCTATGCCGCGGAATGGAACCATTATTCCGACGAAACCGAATACGACAAGATCCCCGCCTGAGCCCCGGCAGAACACGCTGCTTTCCGGGGTGCGGGCCGCCCGTTCAGGAAAGGAGCCGCTGAAAATGTCCGCTGCCGAATCTTCCCGCCCGATGGAAAAACCGCTGTACCGTTCCGCTTTGCGCGCCTGGTGCGGCATGGAATACTACGGCGCGCGCCGCCGGCTGTGGTGGCTGACCCACGGCCGGCAGTTCGCCCGCCACAAAGCCCCGCCGCTGCCCTGCGTGCAGTGCACGCACCAGACGCCGCTGCTGCGCCGCCTGCGCGATGTGGACATGCAGTACCAGTACAACAAGATCACCAACCTGAAAATCGCCGCGCCGCGGCTGGACGGCCTGGTGCTGCAGCCCGGCCAGGTGTTCAGCTACTGGTACTTACTGGGCAAACCCACCCGCCGCAAGGGCTATGTGGATGGCATGGTGCTGCGCAACGGCGGCTATGCCGCGGGTGTGGGCGGCGGGCTGTGCCAGCTGTCAAACCTGATCTACTGGCTGACGCTGCACACGCCCCTGACCGTGCTGGAACGGCACCGCCACGGGTACGACGTGTTCCCCGATTCCAACCGCACCCAGCCCTTTGGCAGCGGCGCGACCTGCTTTTACCCACATGGCTACCTGATGATCCGCAACCACACCGCCCCGGCCTGGCAGCTACGCGTGTGGGTGGGCGAGGAGTATCTGATGGGCGAATGGCGGGCCGAAACGCCGCCCGCCCTGCGCTACGAGGTGATCGAAAAGGAGCACGAGATGCGCGGCGAATACTGGGGCGGGTTCAGCCGCCACAACCAGCTTTGGCGGCGCGTGTACGATGCGCAGACCGGCGAGTTCCTGCGCGAGGAGTTTGTGGTGGAAAACCACGCCCTGATGATGTACTCCCCCCTGCTGGCCGACCCTGCCAGCAGCGACCACAGCCGGTACGACACCTGACCGCTCCACCCCGCTGCGGATGACCGCCCCTGCCCGCACGGTGCCTGAGCTGGCGGCACACCGTACCGCTGCATACACCCACCCCCGCCTGTACGGCGGCGGGTCCAGTCAAAAGGCGGCGCACCCCGCCAAAGCAGGAACGCTTTGGGCAGGGCGCGCCGCCTTCTTTGTTTGGTTTTAGACACAGCCGGGCGGCATTCTACCGCCCCCGCGGCCTGCGCAGCCGGCTGGCGGCGGCCCGCAGCGGGGCGGTGGCCCGCCAGCACCGGCTTTGCAGCACCGCCTGCAGCGCCTGCTCGGCCGCCGCGGCGCGGGCTGCCTGCTGTGCCAGGCCAGCCTGCGCGGCGGCAAGCTGTTCGGCCAGCTGCTGCCGGCGGCCCGTGCCAAACAGATCGGCCCGGACCAGATCCTCCTGAAAAGCCAGATCATCGTAGCCAAAGCGCCGCTGCAGCCAGGCGGCCGCCGCAGGGCGGTTCAAAAGGCCATACAGCCGGCGGGCCGCCTCGGCGCGGAAGCCGGCCGGGCACTCCAGTGCCAGCAGCGCGTTGGCCAGAGCAAAGGTGCGTCCGTCCTCCCCCCCGGGGCCGCGGCGCGGCAGCCACGGCTCCGCGTCGGGGAAGGGCCGGCGCCGGAGGGGTGGGTGGGCGGGGGCGAGCCGGGCCGGGGGCGGCCGCGGG
>CAMFSB010000222.1 GCA_945982465.1 uncultured Faecalibacterium sp.
ACCGCCGCCCGGGGCGCGCCAATGCCTCGGGTGCGCAGCCGGTAGATGTTCTCGATGACCACGATGGAGTTATCCACCAGCATGCCGATGCCCAGCGCCAGGCCCGACAGGCTCATCATGTTCAGCGAGATATCGGTAAAGTACATCAGCACAATGGCGAACAGCACCGACAGCGGAATGCTGACGGCCACCACCAGCGTGGGCTTGACATCCTTTAAGAACAGCGCCAGCACCACAATGGCCAGGGCCGCGCCGCTGACCATGCTGGTAAGCACGCTTTTCAGGATCAGGTCGATGTAATCGCCCTGGTTCATCAGGGTCACCGCGTGGGTGCCCTCGTACTTTTCGGCCAACTCCTCAAAGGCGCGCAGGCAGGCGTCGCCCACCTCGTTGGTGCCGGCGGTGCTGCCCTTGAAGATGGCCAGGATCACCGCCGCCTCGCCGTTCAGCCGGGCGTAGCTTTCGCCGGAGTTGTCCACCACGGTCACATTGGCCACATCCTCCAGCCGCACGTCGCCCACGCCGTCGACGCTGCACAGCAGCGCGCCGGCAATGTCGGCGGCGCTTTCAAACTCGTCGCCCACCTTCAGCAGCCAGGTGTTGTCGGCCGCGTCGTCGATGTAGCCGGCGGGCATGGCAAAGTTCTGGGCGTAGATCAACTGCGACAGGGTGGACACGGTGAGCAGGCTGTCCAGGTTGGCGCTGGCCAGGGCAGATTCCTTTGCGGCTTCGTACTGGGTGCGGGCCGCGTCCAGCTGGGCCTGCGCCTGGGCAAGCTGGGTCTGGGCCGTGGCAAAACCAACGGCGGCTTCCAGCTGGGCCTGGGTCATGCCGGCGTAGGCGCTTTCCAGCCCGGAGAGCACGGCGGGCACCGAACCCAGCGCGTTCGAAAGGCCGGCCAGCGCGCCGCGCACCTGCTCCACAGTCTGCCGCAGCGCATCGGTAGAAGTCTCGCCCTCGGCAGGGGGCTCGCCCTCGCCCGGCTGGGGCTGCACATCGCCCAGCCGGTCTAGGATCGTGTTCAGCTCGGCCACCACGTTCTGCAGCTCGGCGGCGATGGCGGTCAGGTTTTCCGCCGTCATATCCCCCTCCAGCCGGTGGGAGATCTCGCGCAGGCTGGCGGTGATGGAATCCAGCGCGGCGCCGGTCTCGCCATCGGTGATCTCGGCGCGCAGGGCCTCCACCTGAGCCAGCAGAGCGTCCACCTGCGCTTTCTGGCTGGCGGCAGCGCCGTTCACGCGGCTTTCGATCTGGCCGAACAGCGCGCCCGACAGCGTGGAGCCAAACGAGCTTTGGGCCGCGTCCAGCTGCTTTTTGCCGTCCCTGACCTTGGCTTCGGCCCGGTCCAGCTCCTTTTTGGCGTCGGCCAGCTGGGTGTTCACCTGCTCCAGCAGGCGGGCGTTCACATCGTCGATCTTGGCCTGATCCAGCTCCACCACCACGCTCTGCTCCACCAGGCCCACGGTGGACACGCTGGCCACGCCGTTCTGCCGTTCGATGTAGGGCAGCACCGTATCGTGCACATAGTCCGAAAGCCGGTAGATGTCGTAGCCGTCGCGGCTGACCGACACATACATGGTGGCCATCATGTCCATGCTCAGCTCCATGATGGTGGGGGTGCCGCAGCCGTCGGGCAGGGTATCCCTGACCTTTTGCACGGCGCTGGACACCTTGACCATGGCGCTGTCCATATCGGTGTCCTCTTCAAATTCCAGCTGCACCATCGAGTAGTTTTCGGCCGAGACCGAGTACACGTTGGCAACGCCCGAAATGGTGCCCAGGCCGCTTTCCATCGGCTGGGTGACGGTGCTTTCCACCCGTTCGGGGCTGGCGCCGGGGTAGGTGGTGATGACCATCATATACGGCAGGGTGATCTCGGGCAGCAGGTCGGCGCTCATGCTGGTCACCGACACAAAGCCCAAGATCAGCACCATGACCACCGCCACCAGCACGGTAAACGGCTTTTTAACGCTGAACTTTTCCATCGTGTTCTGATCCTGTTCTGTTCTATAAAGTATCGGGGTCAAACGGGCCGCGCGCCAGCACGCGGCAAGGTGGCGGCCCACCACCCGACCGACTGGTCGGTCGGGTCGGACGAGGCCAGTATACTTCGCGCACAGGGTGCGGTCAATGAACAAAGTGTAAACCTTGTGTGTTTTTTGGGCAGAGAGGGCGCAAGGATGCGGCGAGGAGAGGGCGTAGCTCTCCCTGCGGGGGAGATGCCCCCCTGCGTGCCAAACCCCGCCGAAGCGGGCCGCTGCAAACGCTGTGCCGCGGCCCAGCCGCAGCCCGCAAAGCCCGCATGCCAGGGGAGCAAAAAATATTTCCAGTTCTTTACGAGCCGTTCATATTTTGTTCATTTATGCAAGTTGCACAATCAAATTTTGTTTGCATTGTACATTTTGCCGGTTGTCCGGTCAATTTTGTTTGGCAGATTTTGGTCTTGATGTGAAAAATGCGCCGTGCTATAATGCCGGCAAGCTCAAGGGAACACGGCGGCTGCCCGCCGCAGCAGCGGCGAGTGGGAATGCCGCTGTACACAGCCGGGACTGCGCCCGGCGCGGCAGGCAGCACGTTGACCCCGCGTTTACCCACCTGCTTACCCGGCATTGATTTGCACGCGGTATGCTGTGGGCATCCGCCGGGGCGCCGCGGGCGGCGCGTGGGAACGCCGCCCCGTACAGCCGGCCCGGGAGCTTGCAACCACTGCGCACCGCCTGTGCGGTGCGCCCAGACCTATGGAGGTGCTTGACTTATGAAAAACGATACCACGATGATGAACGCTTACTACACCATGACCGAAGGCTGCGACAACAGCATGCTGGGCCTGAACCTGGCATTCATGATGGAAAGCCGCCGCAGCAGCCGCTGAGCCGCAGCCACACCGCGCCGTCCGCGCGGCCCCGTTTTGGCTGGCCCCGGGCGCACACCCACACAATTTTTGGAGGTATAGAACCATGATGAACGATACTACGATGATGAACGCTTACTACGCTGTGGCCGAGTCCAGCTTTGACCCGGTGCTGGGCTTTGCCTTTGCCCAGTATCTGAAAGAGCAGAGCAAGCAGGTTCGCTGAGCTTCGGTTCAGTTCCCACCGGACAGTCCTGAAACGCGGCCCGCCGCCCTGGCGGCGGCCGCAAACCCCAAAGCCCTCGTGCGGCCAGCGCCGCGCGGGGGCTTTTTGCATGCCGGCGGGGGGGTGCTGCCGCGCCCGGCGCGCCCTGCCGGCTTTGCCGGACGGGAAACGGCAGATAAAACAGGAGCCGCCCTCAGGCGGCCCCTGCCGAATCTATTTTGCGGAAAGCCGGGCGCCGGTCAGCGCTGGGGGCGGGCCGGGGCGCGGCCGCCCAGCCGCAGCGTGAACAGCCCCAGCGCCAGCAGCACCACCGCCAGAACGGGCGCCAGCAGCACGGTGTTCCACAGGCCGCTTAAAAACGCCGAGGCGTAGTCCTGCCCGGCCACCAGGTCCACCGTGTCGATGTACTGGCCGCCCAGATACACCCCCGCCGTGCCGATCACGTCGCCGGCTTTAACCGGCGCGCGCACCGTTTCGGGCAGGTCCAGCTCCAGCGTCACCTCGTCGGTGTTGGGGCCGTAGGCGGCCACGCTGCGGGCCGCGTACACGGCTGCGGTCTCCGCTTCGTCACAGCCTTTCAGCGGCAGCTGCGCCACCTGGGCGGCGGTATCCAGCAAAACCCGGTCCGAAAAGCTGTCGAACGCCCAATCCAGAATGCCGGCGCACTCGGCGTAGATGCTGTCTTTGGTGCTGCCCAGCACCACCAGCAGGTAGGTGGCGCCGTTCTGGGTGGCGGTGGTCACAAAGCAACGGCCGGCCAGCGTGGTAAAGCCGGTTTTCATGCCCCGGATGTAGGCGCGGTAATAGGGCTGGTCGGGCAGCATCATCAGAATTCCATTTTCGATGGTGCGCTCGTTTTT
>CAMFSB010000223.1 GCA_945982465.1 uncultured Faecalibacterium sp.
CGTTGCTGCTATGCCCGCCGCTGAGTTAATTGACCAGCGTACACGTGACCTAGCTGCCGCTGAGCTCGTTGCGGCCATCCTGCCCGATCACGCGCAGCACCACGCTGCCGTCGTCCTTGTAATACACATTATCCACCTGTGCGAACCAGGCAGGGTCCTCCAGGTTGCAGTCCGTCGCCTGGGTAGTGGCGTCCAACCGGTTCTGACCGGTCAGGTCCTCCAGCCCGATATAGGCAATGGCGGTATCGCCGTCGTTCATGGCGGCGATCACCTCCACCCGGAGGCCGGCGTCCTCGCACTGCTCGTTCACCGGCTTTAAAAACGCCAGGGTCTGACGGCTGAGCATCCCCAGCTGATCCGACAGGCCGGTTGCTGCCAGCACGCCGGTGGCACAGACCAGGGTGAGCACCACGGTAGCTGCCACCGTGGCCAGCCGCTTGGGCCAGTACACCGGCGGCCGGCGGCTGAACATTTCGGCGGTACGCACAATGCGCTGCTTATCCCATGGAGAAAGCGTCTCGCCGTCAACGATCGGGTCCAGCGCGGCACGCACGGTTTGTTCAGAGATCTTCACGCGGGACACCCTCCAATCGTTTTTCCAGAATTGCGCAGGCACGTTTCAGGCGGATGCTGACCGTGGGCTGCGGCGCGCCCAGCATCCTTGCGATCTCCCCGACCGAAAAGCCCTCGTAATACCGCAGCAGGATCACCTCGCGGTATTTGGGCGGCAGCACCAGGATCTCATGCTGCAACGCCCCCTCCTCGGCCCGTTCGGGGCCGTCGGCCGCTTCATATTCAGGGTATTCATCCACCAGGCTGACCTTTTTGGCCCAGCCGCTTTTCAGATAGTCCTTGCAGGTGTTGACCAGCACCCGCATTACAAAGCTTTTGGAAAGGGTGTCGCCGTTGGCCGCCCGGAAGATCTTGATGAACGAGTCCTGCACGGCATCCTCGGCCTGCTCCCGGCTGCCCAGATACAGGATCGCCAGCCGCAGCATCTCGTCGCCGTAGCGCTCGACCACTGTGGTCATGGCTTCGCTGGTAATGGTCGCCAAGGGGGCTTCACTTCCTTTCCTGCGCGGGCCGGCTCACACCGGCGGCACGCGGGCAGGGCCAGGCCCTGCGTTTATTCGTGGCGGATGGCTTCCAGCGCACTGATCTTCACTGCGCGGCCCGCGGGCGCAATGCCCGACAGCAGGCCCACCACGGTGGCAAAGGTCAACGCCAACAGCACCAGCCACGGCGGGATGATGGAGATATCGCCGCTGCCGCCGTACCCGCCGCCCATGGCCGAGGTGATCCACGAAAGATCCACCGTGTTGCCAAACCAGGCCATGATAGTGTTGATGTTGTTGAGGAACGCGCTGATCAGCAGGCTGACCGCCACGCCGATCAGGCCGCCCAAAAAGCCGATGGCGCCGCTTTCGATGAGGAACATGGCCCGGATGGTGCCAAGCCCGCAGCCCAGCACCTTCATCACGCCGATCTCCCGCGTGCGCTCGTAGATGGCCATGGTCATGGTGTTCATGATGTTCAGCGCCGCCACAAACAGGCTGATGGCCGCCAGGCCGCCCAGGATCATCTGGCTCTGGGCCACGCTTTCCTGCATCGACTGGCGCACCTGCGTCATGGAATAGGTGTCGGTAAAGCCCAGTTCATGGATCCAGGCTTCCACCTTCTCCACCTGGTCGACCGTGTCGCACTTGACGTACACTTCCTGATAGTTGGAGGTTGCCTCGCCCTTTTCGCCGCTGGCCTTGCGGTACGCGGCTTCCAGCTTTTTCATGTCCTCGATGCGCATAACGATGCCGCTGTCGGTGCAGTAGTGCTTGGAATAATCCGACACCATCACGCCCTCCACCACCAGCTCGTAGGTGGCGGCCACTTCTTCACCGTTGTCGCCGTAAGTCATGATCTTCAGCGTCAGCTTGTCGTTTTCCACATCCACAAACGGCTCCAGCAGGTTGCCGGCGGCATCGGTCTGGCCCTGATAGCGGTAGCGCTTGGGGCTGTCGTACTTGCGGCGGGTATCTTCAAAGTTATAGCCGAAGTTTTCGCCCACCAGCACGGGGATCTTGTTTTTGCCAAGGGTCTCCTCGCCGGTCAGGTAACGGCCGCTTTTAAGCTGGAAGCCCATGGGCTCCAGCGCGTCCACATACATGCCGTAGAGGTTCCAGGCATAGGTCATGTAGCGGTCCTTTTTGCCGGCGTAAATATACCCGTTGAAGCTGTTGGGCTGATAATACGGCGTTACCGCCACCACATGGTCGTTGGCCTTGAGCTGCGCGATGGTCTCGTCGTTCAGCGTCTGCTCCTGACCGCTGCTGCCGTCGGAGCCGTGCCAGCTGTAATTGTAGATCTGGATCTGGGTCAGGTCGCCCCAGCTTTGCAGCATTTCTTCATTCTGCTTGTTGATGGCAATGCCCAGGCTGATCATCAAAACGATCGCACAGGTACCCACCACCACGCCAATGACCGTAAGGGCCGTGCGGCCCTTGCGGCGGCGCAGGTTATCGGTGGACAGCCGTACAAGATCAGAAATCTTCATTTTCGGCCTCCAGTGCAGCCTTTTTCGCCTTGCGCTTGCGCACCACGACCACCACGGCCACCACAGCCGCCGCGGCGCCCACGCCGATCAGGATCTTGGCGATCAGCGGCAGGCCGGTGCTTTCCGGCTCCACATCCGTGGGGACATCAGAGCCGGGGTCCTCCCACATGTCGGGGTCTTCGTAATAGGCTTCCTCGATGGTGCAGCTCACGTCCTGCGTCAGCGTAACGGTCTGCCCGTCGTTGCCCTCGTACTGCACGGTGATGGTGCCGGTCATCTGGCCGGCGTCCAGGCCGGAAATATCAAAATCCACGCTGTTTTCGGTGCCGCCGGCCAGGTTGCCCACATACTCGCTCTGGTTGGGGTTGGAAAGATTGGTGCCGACGAGCGAAACGGTCAGGTTATTGACCGAATTGCGGCCCTTGTTGACGAACACGACGCTCAGCACGTCCTCCTCGCCCACCATCAAAATCTCCGGGCACTCCACGCGGGAGATCTCAAAGCGGTCCGGCTGGATAATGGGCACCGACACATTGGTGGAGGCGCCCGTGGTGCCGTTGCCCGTAACGCTGACCATGATGGTGGAAACGCCGCCGGTAAAGCTGTCCAGCGCTTTCATGGGGAACGAAACCGTCTTGGAGGAGCCGGGGGCCATGGTACCGATGTACTGCGAGCTGCTGCCCGATGCCACCGTGACGCCGGTGGATTCGCCCGCCGCCGACACGCTGACCACCACATCGTCCACATTTTTGCTGCCCGAGGTGGTGGCGTAAATGGTCAGGCTGAGGGTGAATTCCTCGCCCGCGTTCACGCTGGTTTTGCCGATGGAGCTGGACTTGATGACCAGGCCCGCCACGCTGGCATCCGGCGAATTGGGCGAGTCACCACTGCTCTGCTCGGCCTCGCACTCGTTGATTACGAACGCCTCGCCCACCCCGCAGACGCTGAAGTTCAGCACGCGGTCGCCGCCCACATATTTAATGCCCACAAAGTCCAGATAGTTCTGGTTCGCGTAGGCGCGCGTCTTGATGGACTGGTCCTGGAAGCTGCCGCCGTAAAAGACCAGGCCGCTGACAAATTTATCCGCCGTGGGAGGCGTGCCGCGGAAGTAAACGCGGATGGTCAGATCCGACTGGTTGATGCCCACCGACGAAGCAGAGGCGAAGCTGTCGCCCCAGCCGCTGCCGATGCTGTAGGAATAAAACGAAGTGATTACCGGGTCAGCCGCGTCCGGATGGTCGACCCAGCTTTCTTCGGGCGTCGGCGCCGGAGTCGGCTCAGCCAGCGTGACCGAGTTGGAACCAGGCTCGCCGCCCGGGGCTGGCGCACCGGTTTCCTCTGCAAATGCCGCCGCAGGCCGATGGGTCAGCCTGAACGCCTGC
>CAMFSB010000224.1 GCA_945982465.1 uncultured Faecalibacterium sp.
GCCCACGCACCCTGCTCCGGCCCCCCCCCCCCGCCCCCCCCCCGCGGGCAGGGCCGCGGCCGCCAGCTTGCCCTTGCCGATGCCGGCAAAGCCGAACAGTACGGCCGCCAGCGCCAGGCCGCCAAAGACCACCGTGTCAAAGTAGTTGAACACCAGGCCGTAGACCGTAAAGGTCGCCAGCGACGCCGCGCTGAGTACGGCGGCCGCCAGACGCAGCCTGCCGGGCTTTTTCTCCGCCTCGGGGACCGGCTCGGCTTTCAGATCCGCCACAGCCGCACAGCCGATGAGGGCGAGTTCCGCCGCGGCCAGGCCGATGCCGCCGTAGGCCAGCGCTTTCTGCCACGCGGGGACGATCTTTTCCACGCGGGTGTTGCTGCTCAGGCCGTTGACCGAGGTGGAACGGCTGGCCGCATACAGATTGTGTTTGGTGGCAAGGCGCAGCAGCTTGAGCGCATAGCCGTCACCGCTGCTGATGTAGGTGCCGATCAGGGAGTTGTCGCCGTTCCAGCAGGTATAGTCGATGCCGGCGACCAGCTGTTCCAGCAGGCGGCTCTTATAGCTGTTGCTGCCGGCGTCGGTGGTCACATGCCCTTTGTAAGCCCACTCGGTTTTCAGCACGCCGGTGACCAGGCTGGGGTTGGTGCCCACGTAGCGCACGCCGATGCGGTTGAAGCCGGTCATGATATCCATGGCGCCGCCCTTGCACATCGGGCCTTCAAAGCTCTTGAGGTACACCTCGCGGATGGCCTGCTCGGTGGCAAACACGCCCAAGCTCTCGCGGTTTGCCTCCTGGTCGTTCAGGGCAAAATGCTTGATGCCGTACATGATGCCCAGCGCCTGCATGGCCTCGGCTTCGTACCAGCCCACATAGTAACCCATCACGCCGTCTTCCGAATAATACTGCATGTTGCGCCCGCCAAAGGCCGTGCGGTGGATGTTGCCGCCGCCGTACCACAGGCCGTTCAGGTTGCAGTAGATGGATTCCACACCCAGCATGTGGCCGCGGGCGGCAAAGCGCTTTTTGTTCCATGTGCGGGAGGTCATCACCTCCGACACCCAGCTCAGGCAGCTTTCGCCGGTGGCTACCAGACTGCCCTGCTGGATACATACGCCGTCGTCGCCGCGGGCCTGGCTGGGCAGCGCCACATGCTCGATGGCGCCGCAGCCGTTGGAATCGTTGCGCAGGCTCAGCATCTCGTCCACGGTGAGCTGGTCGATAAACGGTTCCCAGATCTCGTCGTTGTCCCACTCGGCGTCCTTCAGGGTGACAAAGCTGATGCCATTGTCCGCGCCCTGCGTGTACTCAGCCACCGAGGGCACATCGTCCAGCGCTGCCACATAATCGTCGTACCAGTCGCCCCGCAGGTCTTTCATCATTTCGTCGCTGGCCGTTACCGCAAAGGCCTTTGCAGGGAACGTGCCTGCCCAGTCGCTGCGGGTCAGGTAGGCAAAGTCCACGCCGTAATATGCCAGTTGGTCATGGTCGAACTGGTTGGTCACTTCCACGCTGCTGTCGTACCGGCTGAAGCGGTAGCTGTCGCTGTCCAGCATGGTTTCGGTCCACCGGTAGGTCTTGGACGCATCGCCGTCCACAGCATTGCCGCGGGCGTCGGTCATGCCGTCCGCGGAGGAATAGCCTTTGGCCGCCAGGATGTTGTTCAGCGCGTCGTGCGCATCCTCGCCGATGGCAAAGTAGTAATCGCCCGCGCTCAGGATATAGCCGCGCGCGTTGTTGCTGTCGTAGCTGGCCAGCAGGTACCGTTCAATGGGCACCTCCACGGTCACGCTTTCGCCGGGCGCAAGCTCCTCCGTCTTTTCAAAGCCCGCCAGCTGGATCGCCGATTTTTCCACCAGATTGCTGATCTCATAATCGCCGTAGGGCGTCTGCGCATAGACCTCCACCACGCTCTTGCCAGACATGCTGCCCACGTTGGTCACTTCCACTGTGACGGTATACAGGTCCTCGGCGGCATCGTAGTCCACGCTCTTCAGCTTCTGTTCAAACGTAGTATAGCTCAGGCCCGCGCCAAATGTGAAATCCATTTCATCGGCGTAATTCCACGCGCCGCCGGCTGTGCTGCCCACCGTGTCCGCAGCGCCATAGCGGCCCATCACACAGTCCTCATAGCGGGTCTCGTAGTATTTGTAGCCGACATAGATGCCCTCGGCATAGATCACATAGTCATCGGCGTGATTCTCGGAAACCACGAATTCCTCGTTGATGTAATCCACCACCTCGCTGAGGTTGGCCCACTGGCGCGAGTTTTCGGCCGCAGCGTAGGTGCAGGCAGGCGCGCTGAGCGAGTTGGACGGGTAGGTGTCGGCCAGCTTACCGCTGGCGTTCACGTTGCCGCACAGCACATTGGCCACGCCCTCAAAGCCCTGCGTGCCGGGGATGCCCGCGATGACCAGCGCGTCCACATCGTAGTCGTAGGCCCAGCCCAGCTCCATCATCTGATCCGCGTTGATGACCGCGACGATCCCCTTGAACATGCCGCTGTTTTTGCCGGCCTGCAGGTAGCTTAGCAGATCCATCTCGTTCTGCATCAGACCCATGTAGTGGCGGGTCGTGCCGTTGTCGTCCACCAGCATAACGCTTTCGGAGTCCTCGGTGCCGTAGCGGGTAAACATCACCACCGCTACAGAGTCGGCGTCTTTCCAGCTGCTCTCGTACTTTTTCACATCCGCAATGGGCGCTTCCTGCACAGACTTGTTATCGGTGGTGCTCAGCTTGCTGTACACATTTTCGCTCAGGGTCAGATCCACATTCCCCGCGCCAAAAACCGCCGTCAGCGCGCTGTTGAAGGTCACCATCGGGATCGCGTCCACCGTGCTTTTGCTTTTGCTCTTGTTATAGCGGGAATTGGTCGAGCCGTTGCCGAAAACCGTGACTTTTGTGCTGCCCGCCGCCAGCGGCAGAATGCCGTTTTGGTTCAGCAGCACCACCGTGCCCTCTTCCGCCTGGGTGACGCTTTCCGCCGCGGCGGCCATCTCCACCTTCAGCGCGTTCGCTTTGCTGGAAATGTCCTCGCCGTACTGCCTGAGCACGTCGGCGCCGTAATAGGTAGTGTCGCCGGTCTCGCCGTCGGTCTGCACCACCCGGCTTGTGGTAACGTTCAGCGCCTGGTTGATCATGCCCTGATTCTGGAACAGCAGCGTAGATGCGGCCACCTCGTTTGCCAAAACAAGGCCCGTTGTGCCTGCCATGCCTTTCAGGAAGTCTCTTCGTTTCATCCTGTTCCTCCTTACGCTTATCAAATACGACAGTTCGTTCAACGCCCGGCTACTGCCGCGCCCTGAACCCGTGGCCTTGTTTTAGCACAAAAAAATGCGGAGAGTTCAAATCTCCGCATAACCTGTCGTTTTGACAGCATAACCCGTATTTTGCATACAATCCGGAATAATTTTGTGCAGGATGTATATGCTACCTGGCCTCCTTTGCCAGCAGCATCAGATCCAGCTCCACCACATCTTCTTCCTGGTGAAACGCAAGCTGCCCGCCGTATTTTTTTACCAGCATCTGCATGCTGCGCACGCCGATGCCGTGGCTGCGCTTATCCTCCTTGGTGGTCTGGGGCAGCCCATCGCAGAACATAAGCTGTTCCTGCGTGTAATTCTGGAGCTGTACCACATAAAAGCCGCCCACCCTGCGCATGGTAAAGGCGATCTGCTTTTTTTGCGGGTCATCCAGCTTTTCCGTCGCATCAATGGCATTTTCCAACGCATTACCGAACAAAGCATACAGGTCTGCTGCGTCAATGTAATCAATGCCGGCGGCCTCGGCCATACATGTAAAGCCAATCCCCTTGCCATGGCAGAGCAGGCTTTTTTCCGTCAGAATGATGTCCATGGCCTCGCTGCCGGTGCGTACCATGGCATCATAATGATCGATAGTACTTTCCATATCCGCCAGCAC
>CAMFSB010000225.1 GCA_945982465.1 uncultured Faecalibacterium sp.
ATCCGCTACGAGGGCCCCAAGGGCGGCCCCGGCATGCGCGAGATGCTCAACCCCACCAGCGCACTGGCCGGCATGAAGCTGGACACCACGGTGGCGCTGATCACCGATGGGCGTTTCTCGGGTGCGTCCCGCGGTGCTGCCATCGGCCATGTCAGCCCGGAGGCTGCTTCCGGCGGCCCCATCGGCCTGATCGAGGACGGCGACACCATCTTCATTGATATTCCCAATGCTTCCATCCGGCTGGAAGTGTCGGATGAGGAGCTGGCCCGCCGCAAGGCTGCCTATGTTCAGCCCGAGCCGAACATCAAGACCGGCTGGCTGAGCCGCTATGCCCGCATGGTCACCAGTGCCAACCTGGGCGCGGTCGTAAAGTGATGGGTTTTCTGCAAAGTAGTTTCACTTTGTAAAGAGAATTCACTTTTTCGCAAGTGTTCCGGCGGTGCGCCTGGCGCTCTGCGCAGGGGTACAGACCCGGCTCTGTAATCGTATCAAAAACGCCCGCCCGGCAGGTTTTGACCTGTCGGGCGGGCGTTTTGTTTTCTCTCGGCCTGCGCCGGGGGATCCATCTCATTCAGGGCCGGCGGACCTGTGTGCACTCATCAGAAGCGTTCCACACCGTCGGACGTGACGCGGGCATACACCAGCGGCGCAGGCTCCGGCTTGCGGTCGCTGTACACCAGGCCGCTGCGGTACATGGCCTCGGCGGCGGCAAACTTTTCCGGCGCGCCGTAGAAGGTGCAGAGGCTCTCCCCTTTTTTAACCGCGTCCCCGGTTTTTTTGTGCAGCACGATCCCCGCCGACAGGTCCAGCACGTCCTCTTTGGTGATGCGACCGGCGCCCAGCAGCACGCTGGCGTTGCCGATTTTTTCGGTGTCGTTGGACCAGATATAGCCGTCCTGCTCGGCCAGCAGCTCAAAGCTGGCGGCCGGCTGCGGGAACAGACTGTAATCCTCCAGCACCCGCACGTCGCCCCCCTGCGCGGCAAACATCTGCTTGCACTTGGCAAAGGCCGAGCCGTCGTCGATCACGGCCTGCGCCATGGCACGGCATTCGTCCGGCGTGCCCTTGCCCGCCAGCACCAGCATATTGGCTGCAAGCTGCAAGCATACTTCGGTCAGATCCGCCGGGCCGCGGCCTTTCAGCACCTCCATGCTCTCCGCCACTTCCAGGCTGTTGCCGATGTTGTGCCCCAGCGGCGTGTCCATATCGGTGATCAGCGCGGCCACCCTGCGGCCGTTGTGCGTGCCGATGGCCACCATCATCTGCGCCAGGCGGATGCTTTCCTCCACCGTTTTCATAAACGCGCCGTTGCCGGTGGTCACATCCAGCAGGATCGCGTCCGAACCGGCGGCCAGTTTTTTGGACATGATGCTGGCCGCGATCAGCGGGATGCAGCCCACGGTGGCCGTCACATCCCGCAGGGCGTACATCTTTTTATCGGCCACGGCCAGATGCCCGCTTTGCCCGATGACCGCAATGCCGATCTCGTTTACCTGGCGGAAAAACTCCTCCTGGTCCAGCGCGGTGCGGGTGCCGGGCACGCTTTCCATCTTATCCACCGTACCGCCGGTATGGCCCAGCCCGCGGCCACTCATCTTGGCGATCTTGACGCCGCAGGCCGCCACAATGGGCGTAATGACCAGCGTGGTCTTATCGCCCACACCGCCGGTAGAGGGCTTATCCACCTTGACGCCCTCAATGGCCGAAAGGTCCACCATATCGCCGCTGTGGGCCATGATGTCCGTCAGCTGCGCCACCTCGGGGTCGGTCATGCCGCGCAGGTACACGGCCATCATCCAGGCCGACATCTGATAATCGGGGATGGAGCCATCCACAAAGCCGCCTACGATAAATTCCAGTTCGGCGCGGGTCATCTCGCCGCCGTCGCGTTTTTTCGCGATCAGATCATACATCCGCATAGGGCTACTCCTTTCCTGCTTTCAGCGTATGCCGGTAAAACACGCAAAGCCCCCGGCCGTTGTGCGGTACACGGGGGCTTTGGCCAGCCGCTGCACAGCGCCGCGGCCAGTTCGCCTGTGCGCGGCGGCAGGCCGCGCACAGCTTGCGAAGCACACCTCTGCCCTCGGTGCGGGCAGGGGCTTTTATTTTGCTTTGAGGTAGGGCTTGCCGTTGGCCGCCGGCACATGAGATCGGCCCACAAACAAAATCAGCACCACGACCGTGACCACATAGGGGATCATGGAGATCAGCTGGGCCGAAATAGCGGCGTTGCTGGTGCCGATGACGATCTTTAAGCCCGAGCACATGCCAAACAGCAGGCAGGCGATCATGGCGCCCTGCGGGCGGAACTTGCCGAAGATGACCGCCGAGATAGCGATAAAGCCCTGGCCCACGATGGAAATGGGGCGGAATTGGTTGGTGGTTGCCATGGTGACGCACGCGCCGCCCAGGCCCGCCAAAAAGCCCGAGATGCACACGCACACAAACCGCATGCGCAGCACGTTAATGCCCAGCGTATCGCAGGCTTTGGGGTGCTCGCCGCACGCGCGCATCCGCAGGCCGAACCGGGTTTTATAGAATACGAACCACACCACCAGCACAGCGATAAACACCAGATAGGTCGTGGCATAGGTAGAGAAAACGTTTTTCAAAAAGTTGCCAAAGGCCGTGCTGGTATCGAACATGCCGCTGAACAGGATGGGGATCTTGCTGGTGGTGTCCAGCGGGACGGTGTCGGATGAATCGAAGATGGCCTTTGCCAGCATAACGGCCACGCCCGGCGCCAGGAAGTTGATTGCTGTACCGGAGATTGTCTGATCCGCGCCCAGGTTGACTGTGGCCACCGCGTGCAGCATGCCAAACGCCGCGCCTGCCAGCCCGCCGCACAAAAACGCCAGCCAGGGGCTGCCGGTAAAATGGCCTACCGTGGCGCCGGTAAAAGCGCCGATGGTCATCATGCCCTCGATGCCGATGTTGACCACGCCCGACACTTCCGAAAAGCAGCTGCCCATTGCCGCAAACAGCAGCGGCGGCGTATACAGCAGCGTTGCATAGATAATGATGCCTACGGTGTTCAGAAACGCATCCATCACTGATCCCCTGCCTTTCCTTTTTTCTTCAAGGTGATCTTGAATACATGGCTGATGGCGATAAAGAACACCACCGTGCCCATGATGACGTTGATGACCTCAGACGGTGCGCCGATCAGGTTCAGCTTGCTGCCCGCGTACTTGATGGCCCCGTAGAACAGGCCGCCGAAGAACACGCCCAGCGGGTTCGACCCGCCGATCAGCGCAGCACTGATGCCCTGGAATCCGTACCCTTCCTGCGCGCTGAAAATGCTGATGCGCTGACCCATGCCCATCAGGTTAGCCGCGCCGCCGATGCCGGCCAGCGCGCCCGAAATGGCCATAGCCGTCAGCACGGCTTTGTTGGCGTCGATGCCCGCGTACAGCGCGGCATTGCGGTTAAAGCCCACCGCCTTCAGCCGGTAGCCCAGCGTGGTTTTTTCAATCACGAACCACACCAGTACGCAGGCCAGCGCCGCCATCACGATGCCCCAGTTAGCGCTGCTGCACAGGCCCAACGCCTTGATCCAGCTGTCCGGCAGGCGGATCATGGCCGCTTCCTGAATATTCTTGGTGGCCTCGGCGTTGCCCTCATTTTTGATCGCGGGCAGGCCCGCGATGTAGTTGGAAAGGTAGAAGGCGATCCAGTTGAACATAATCATGGAAAGCACTTCGTTGATGCCCCATTTGGTTTTCAAAAAGCCGACGATCAGCCCCCATACCGCGCCGGCGGCCGCCGCCGCCACAATGCACAGCGGCACCAGCACAATGGCCGGCGCGGGCACCAGAATGCCCACCACACAGGCCGCCATGCTGCCCATGACGAACTGGCCTTCGGCGCCGATGTTGAACACGCCGGTGCGGAACGAAAACGCCACCGCCA
>CAMFSB010000226.1 GCA_945982465.1 uncultured Faecalibacterium sp.
TCGCGGCCGCAGTCGGGGCACTTGCCGTCCACCAGCTGGCTGTCGGTCCAGAAACTCTCGCAGGGCTTGCAATAGTGGCCGACGTATTCGCCCTTGTAAATGTCGCCCTGCTCATAGAGTTTGGTAAAGATCTTCTGGCAGGATTCCACATGGTAATCGTCGGTGGTGCGGATAAAGCGGTCGTAGCTGATGTCCATCAGCTTCCACAGCTCTTTCACGGTGGCGACGATCTCGTCCACGTAGGCCTTGGGCTCCATGCCCTTGGCAGTGGCCTTATCCTGGATCTTCTGGCCGTGCTCGTCGGTGCCGGTCAGGAACATCACGTCGTACCCCTGCATCCGCTTGAAACGGGCCAGCGCGTCGCAGGCCACGGTGGTATAGCTGTGGCCGATGTGCAGCTTATCGCTGGGGTAGTAAATGGGGGTGGTGATGTAGTAGCGTTTTGCTTCGCTCATGGGTTTCACGATTCCTTTCTCTGAGCGCCGCGAATGAAACGGCGCGCAAGCTGACGCACGGCCCGGCCGTGCCGAACAGGGCGTTGCCCCGTACCTGTTTATTATAATGGGCAAACGCGCCGAGCGCAAGCAAAAGCCGGTCGTTGTTTCGATTTTGCGGCGTGTTCCGACGAAAAAGCGCCGGCAGAAAGCAAAACCGGCCGGCTGGGGGAACGGTGAACTGCCCGGCAGGGGAGACCGCGAAGCCAGGGCAGGGCACCGCACAGCAAAAGCCGCCGGGCGGCGTAAAGCGGGCGCTGGCGGCCTGGCGGGCAAAACAAAAACCCGGGCGCCTGCTTTTTCGCGGCGCCCGGGCGTTCTTACTTCTTCGGAGTCATACCTCGTACCCTCGCTTCGATCATTTTCGGAGTGACCTTGCACCTTTCATGGGTACCACATCCTTCGATCTGATTGATAGGGATCTGGGGAACGCTCATTTCCTAGTTCATCGGTCTCAAAGCCTCTTGTCAGGATATTGATCGTTTTCCGGCTTCCTTTCTGTGCCGTTCACAGCTGCCATGCCGGAAACTCTTTTTTGAAAGGGAACGATCTTGCTAAATCATCGGAGTATACCTCTTGATCCATGAATCTTGCTTCAGGTGTTGGCCTATCGCTTTCTTCGGGATGAGGGATGCGATTTTAGCTAAATCATTGGTCTCAAAGCCTCTTATCCAATCGGTGAATGGTCTTGCTTCAGTGAATATGCGGCCTTATCTCACGTTTCATGAGATCCTCCATATCCTGTTTGTGCATTGACCTTTATTTCGCCGGACTTTTGCCGATGGGAGAAGTTTCATCAGTACATTGGAGTAACCTTTCGTTTAGATGTTGGAGGGCGGGCGGCGAATGAACCTTGTCATCGTGCTCCACTTCTTTCATCTATTCAAATCTGTTCGGATCTGGCAGGCTTATCGGAATCTGCTTTCTGCTCAAGACTATGCGCTCGGCTTATATTTTATGAATCGGGAACATCCCGTTGATGCGAAGCGGCTATGTTGCTTTCAGCGATTCCCGACAGCCTGCCCATGCTGCACGGGTTCAGCAATTACCATCGGTCTTCGCTCCTTTCTTTTCTGGCCTGTTATTGGGCCTTAGTCGGCTGCGTGGGAAGCTTCCTTTGCTCTTCCCTTTCGCGTTGCTTCTTTTGTTGGCTTTAGTTTAGCACAGGCGGCCCCCGCTGTCTATTGGCAGAATATATGGACATTGGATGCAATTTTTTGTTATTTTGTTTCTTGAAACCTGCCCCGGATTTGTGTTATACTAATAAACGGAGCGCGGCGCCCTTTTGGGCGCGGCGCTCTCTTTTTGTGTTTCGCGGCAGAACGCTTGACAAATAGGTCTAATGGCGTTAGACTTGACGCAGATAAGTCTAACGCTGTTAGACCGAGGCTGTATCTTCCGGCATCGCAGGCGGCCCGGTCGGAAAGGAAAGTAAAAATGGAACCATATGTCCTGGGAGAAATGGAGCAGCGCTTTGCCGAGCTGATCTGGCAAAACGAGCCGGTGGGCTCCGGCGCGCTGGTGCGGCTGGCGGCGCAGGCATTCAGCTGGAAAAAGTCTACCACCTATACTATGCTCAAGCGCTTGTGCGATCGCGGGCTGTTTGCCAACGAAAACGGCACGGTGCGCGCGCTGGTCAGCCGGGAGGATTACCGCGTAAAGCAGGGCGAACAGCTTCTGGCAGAGGGATTCGGCGGCTCGCTGCCCCGCTTTCTGGCGGCCTTTACCCGCCGCAACAAGCTCAGCGATGAGGAGATCGAGGCGCTGCGCCGCCTGATCGAAGCCCATGAGGAAAAGGAGTGACGCTGTATGCAGGAACTGTTCCACACGGTTTTGAATATGAGCGCCGAAAGCTGCTGGATCATCCTGGCGGTATTGCTGCTGCGCGCTTTGCTGCGCCGCGCGCCCAAAGGGTATTCCTACGCGCTTTGGTCGGTGGTGCTGTTCCGGCTGCTGTGCCCGGTGTCGTTCCAAAGTGCGGTCAACCTGTTCGCGCTGACCGGCGCAAAGCAGGCCCCGGTGCCCCAGGGCTTTGGTTCGGCGCCGGTGCTGGGCGGGGCGGCCTTGACCGGCGCGGGCGCGGCGGCAGGGGGCACAGCCGCAGGGCAAGCCGCGGGCGGCAGTGCCGCCGCCCAGGTGCTGCCGGCGGTCACGCTGGCCCAGCTTCTGGCTGCGGTGTGGCTGGCGGGTGCTGTGGCCGTGGCGCTGTACGGCGTGTGGTCGCTGCACCGGCTGGCGGCCCGCCTGCGCTGGCGGCTGCCGGATGCTGACGGCGTTTACCGCGTGCACGGGCTGGAAACGGCGTTCGTGCTGGGGGTGCTGCGCCCCCGCATTTACCTGCCCACCGGGCTGGACGCCGGGCAGGAGCGCTACATTCTGGCGCACGAAAAGGCCCATCTGCGCCGGGGCGACCCGCTTTGGCGGCTGCTGGCCTTTGGGGCGCTGTGCCTGCACTGGTTCAACCCGCTGGCGTGGGCGGCGTACTGGCTGAGTGGCCGGGATATGGAAATGAGCTGCGACGAAGCGGTGGTACGCCGCTTTGGGCCGGAGATCAAAAAAGGGTATTCGGCGTCGCTTTTGTCGCTGGCCACCGGGCGGCACATCATTCTGGGCGCGCCGCTGGCCTTTGGCGAAGGGGACACCGCCGCCCGCATCCGTAATGTGCTGAACTATAAAAAGCCGGCGTTCTGGGCGGCCGTGCTGGCGGCGCTGGCTGTGGCGGGGCTGTGCGTCTTTCTGGCGGCAGACCCCCAAACGGAGCCGGCGCAGCCCCCGGCCGACCCGGCAACCTATTATACCTTCCGCGACGGGGACGGCGGCTCCCATACGGCGGTGTTCACCCTGCCCGACGGCTGGAGCTTTGACCCGGTGCCCCAGCGGGACGCCGCCCCGGCCGTTGAGGGCGGCGAAAGCGAGATCGGTTCTCTCACCATCGACGGCGTACACGCGGGTACCGCGCAGGTGGGCGTGTTCCGCGCCTATGCCGACGCCGATGAGGACACCCGCACCTGGCTGCGGGACCCGGACAACGCGAACCGCCGCAACGCGGCGTACAACTCCTTTATGCTGGGCAGTCTGGCGGACTGGGAAAGCGGTTATACCGTGCTGGCCGCTGGCCAGACTACCGAGGCCGCGGTGACCACTGTGTTTGTCAATATGGGCGAGGCGGGCGCCATGGCGGCGGGAGATTGGGAAGTGCAGGCCCGGGCCGCGCTGTATTTTGATCTGGAAGAGGGGGCGTATGTCAAATTTGTGCTGTCGCCGGAGCTGGCAGAGCAGCAGGCCGACGCGCTGGCGGAGCTAGCCTGCAGCATCCGGTTCGCGGCACAGCAGGCCGACCGCACCGCCCTTAAGAATATGAATAAATGTTTTCTATGGAGTAACCTATGAATGAC
>CAMFSB010000227.1 GCA_945982465.1 uncultured Faecalibacterium sp.
CGTGGCCAAACGCGGCCAGGGGCTCGCCGTTGGTCAGCATGGCGCCGATGGCCACCGGCACGGTCAGAAAGCTGACGCTCAGCGCGCCGAGGCGCAGATACCCCAGCGGGGTCTGCCACAGCACCAGCTCGATGGCTACCAGCAGTGCCAGCTGGGTCAGAAAACGGACGTTTTGCTTGTTTTTCATATTCATTTCCTCCTGCTGCCGTTCCGCCCTGATCGTCGGATACAGCGCAAACCTTTTTCCGCGCGGGTCGCGAAAAATACCCTATTAGAATAGCGCGGCGGGAGGAAATGTCAAGTCTTTGCAGCGTTTTTGCGCCGCGGCCGCCGTTTTTTGCCGGTGTCCGCGTTCCGTTGATACAGCAGCGCCAGCCCCTTGAGCAGCAGCTGCGGGTCCACCTGCAGCGGGTGGCGGCACAGCGGGGCCACATACTTTGAAAGCCCGCCCGTGACCACCAGCGTCACCGGGCGGCCCAGCTCGGCCTCGATGCGCTCGGTCATGCCGTCGATCAGGGCGGCCGTGCCCATTACCGAACCGCTGAGCATGCAGCTTTCGGTATCACGGCCGATGGCGCTTTTGGGCGCGGCCAGCCGCACGCGGGGCAGCTGGGCGCAGCGCTCATTCAGTGCGCGCAGCCCGGTGGAAAGCCCCGGCGCGATCACGCCGCCGCGCAACATCCGACTCGCGACCAACCCATTAAAGGTACTCCCCCCGCCCACAACCACCGCCACCACCGGCAGCGGATAGTAATCGGCCGCGGCCGCGGCGTCGGCAATGCGGTCTTTGCCCACGGCCGCCGGCTCCGGCACATCCATCACAAGGCCGGTGCGGATGTCCGGCCCCACGATCACCGGCTGCTTATGGGTAAAATCCCGGGCGCATTCCGCCAGCTTATCCGTCAACTGGGGCACCACACTGGTGAGCACAGCTCCCTCGAACTGCGGCAGGCTGCGCGCGGCGCCCCGCGGGCCGGGGCGGGCCAGGATGCGCTCCATTTCGGCCTTGTATTCGTTTGCGGTGCGGGTGCGCACCGTGTCCATGTGGGCCACAAAGCATACACGCCCGTCCTTGATGCCGCCTAGGGCGACGGTGGTGTTGCCGATGTCAATGGCTAAGATCATATTCTTCCTCTTTGCCGGCTGCACCGCTGCGCCCTCTGCGCAGGAAAACGCGCCGTCCACAAGTTGTTTTATGGGCATATTATACGGCCTTTCGGGGCCGTATGCAAGCGCTGCGGCCCGCTTTTGCTTTACTTTGCCGGTAAAACCCGCTATACTATATTTTATTATCCGATTAAAGTCCCCAACAGCGGCCGCACGCCGGCCGCGGTGCGGAAAGTTGAGAGGCATTGTATGGTCGATCTGACAGGCAAATGCGTGGTGCTGGGCGTTACCGGCGGCATCGCGGCATACAAAATGGCAAACGTGGCCAGCGCGCTGCGCAAAACCGGGGCGGATGTAAACGTCATCATGACGAAAAACGCCACGCAGTTCATCACGCCGCTGACCTTTGAAACACTCACAGGCAACAAGTGCATCGTGGATACCTTTGACCGGGACTTCAAATTTGAGGTGATCCATATCTCGCTGGCCAAAAAGGCCGACCTGATGCTGCTCGCGCCGGCCACCGCCCCCGTGCGCGCCACGCTGGCGCACGGCATCGCCGACGATATGCTGCCCACCGTGGCGCTGGCGGCCCGCTGCAAAAAGCTGGTGGCCCCGGCCATGAACACCGCCATGCTGGAAAACCCCATCACGCAGGACAACCTGAAAACGCTGGAGCACTACGGCTTTGGCATCATCCAGCCGGCCAGCGGCATGCTGGCGTGCCGGGATGTGGGCAGCGGCAAACTGCCTGAGCCGGAGCAGCTTGCGGACTATGTCTACCAAGAGCTGGCCCACACAAAGGATTTAACCGGGCTGCGCGTTACCGTCACTGCCGGGCCCACGCAGGAGCCGCTGGACCCGGTGCGCTACCTGACCAACCACTCCACCGGCAAGATGGGCTATGCCATTGCGCGGGCGGCGGCGCGCCGCGGCGCGGATGTGACGCTGATCCACGGGCCCACCGCCCTTGCCCCGGTGCCCTTTGTACGGGATGTGCCGGTGGTGACGGCCCATGAGATGTTCGGGGCGGTGTGCGGCGCGTTTGACAGCACCGACGTGCTGGTGATGGCCGCAGCCGTAGCCGATTACCGGCCCGCCGCGGTGGCCGAAAACAAGATCAAAAAGACCGACGGCGACCTGAGCATTCCCCTGGCGCGCACTGAAGATATTCTGGGCACGCTGGGGCCCCGCAAGACCCACCAGTTTGTGTGCGGTTTTTCGATGGAGACCGAACATCTGTTGGAGAATTCGCAGGCTAAGCTTGCAAAAAAGCGGCTGGACATGATCGCGGCCAACAACCTGAAGGTGGCCGGCGCGGGCTTTGGCGTGGACACCAACGTGTTGACGCTGATCGACGCCGGCGGCGCGCGGGAGCTGCCGCTGATGAGCAAGGACGACGCGGCAGACGCCCTTTTGGATGCAATCGCGGAAAAGCTGGGCCGCTGAACACGCTTTTGGCGGACACAGCGTTTCGAGTTGCACTATATAGTTTTAGGGAAAGTATCATCACACACAGAAAGGTGGGAACTTATGATCCAACTGTACAACGGCGGCGTGTATCTGGTAAACGGCGCCGAGCTTGTCACCGACCCCAGCGCCCTGCCTGGCAAGACGGGCCGGGCCGTGACCCCCGAGGAGGGCCGCAAGGGCACCATCGCCTACGGCATTCTGCAGGCGCACAACACCGCGGGCGATATGCAGAACCTGAAAATGCGGTTTGACAGCCTGACCAGCCACGACATCACCTATGTGGGCATCATCCAGACGGCCCGCGCCTCGGGCATGACGGAATTCCCCATGCCGTATGTGCTGACCAACTGTCACAACAGCCTGTGCGCGGTGGGCGGCACCATCAACGAGGACGACCACATGTTCGCCCTTTCGGCCGCGCACAAGTACGGCGGCATTTATGTGCCCACCAACATGGCGGTCATCCACAGCTATAACCGCGAAATGATGTCGGGCTGCGGCCGCATGATCCTGGGCAGCGACAGCCACACCCGCTACGGCGCGCTGGGCACGCTGGCGGTGGGCGAGGGCGGCGGCGAGCTGGCCAAGCAGCTGGTGGGCCGCACCTATGATATCGCCATGCCCGGCGTGGTGGCGATCTACCTGACCGGCACGCCCAAGCCCGGCGTGGGCCCGCAGGATGTGGCGCTTTCTATCATCGGGGCGGTGTACGCCAATGGCTATGTGAAAAACAAGGTGATGGAATTTGTGGGCCCGGGCGTGAAGCACCTGCCCATTGAATACCGCAACGGCATCGACGTGATGACCACCGAGACCACCTGCTGGTCCTCGATCTGGGTGACCGACGACGCCACCAAAGACTACCTTGCCCTGCACGGCCGGCCCGAAGCCTACAAGGAGCTGAAGCCCGCCGACGTGGCCTATTACGACGGCTGCGTGTATGTGGATCTTTCGACGGTGGAATGCACCATCGCGCTGCCCATGCACCCCAGCTACACGCTCACCATTCACGAGCTGCAGGCCAACGCCAAAGACATCCTGCACGAATGCGAGGAAAAGGCCAACCGCCAGATCAAGGGCGCCCAGCTGGAGCTGGCGAGCAAAGTGCACGACGGCGGCATCTGGGTGGACCAGGGCATTGTAGCCGGCTGCTCGGGCGGAACGTTCGACAACATCTGCGCCGTAGCGGATATTCTGCGCGGCGGCAGCTGCGGCAACGGCGCGTTCACCATGCGCGTTTACCCCGGCAGCATGCCTGCCTACCTGCAGCTGCTGAAAAACGGCGCG
>CAMFSB010000228.1 GCA_945982465.1 uncultured Faecalibacterium sp.
GGCGCTGCTGTTCAAGGTAACGGCCATCACCATCAAAAACCCGGACGGCGTGCCCCAAACGGCACAGGCCGCGCCGGCTTCACAGCCGGCGTCTGAGCCGCAGCCGGCTTCGTCCGACCCGGGCGATGGCGCGGCTTCGCAGCCGGAGCAAACGCCACAGCAGCCGGAGTCAACCGAGCCGCCCGTGCAGAGCACCGCCAACACCGGCCCGTATACCGAGCAGCAGATTTTGGCCGCGCTGGGCGTGCAGCTGGGCGATAATATGTTCAGCTTCCGCCTGAACGAAAAGCAGGCGCAGCTGGACCTGGCCCTGCCGCTGCTGGAACAGGTGCGGCTGAAGCGGCGGTACCCGGGCACGCTGGAGGTATATGTGACCCCGGCTGTGGCGACCTACTGCGCCCAGACGGCGGAGGGCTGGCTGGTGCTTTCACGCACGCTGAAAGTGATGGAAACCGCCGCGGAACAGCCGGCGGGCCTGCGGGTGCTTTTGTGCGATGCCAAGGCCACCCAGCTGGGCACTGCGCTGGAAACGCTGGCGCTGGAGCGCGCCGCCCTGGCCTACGAGCAGGCCAAAGCCTCGGCGCAGATGGCAGCCTCGGCCGCAGGCGCGGCCAGCGGGCCGTCGGCCACCATGCCGCCGGAGGATATGGTGCGGGACGCCAATCGCATCGCGCTGGATGAGCTGCTGAGTGCACTGGAACAGGCGGGCCTGCTAGAACAGGCCACCGTGCTGGACGTGGCCGACCCGGAGGAAATGGCCTTTTTGTACGACGGGCGCATCAGCGTGCGGCTGGGCACCATGAACGAAATGGAATACAAGCTGCAGCTTGCGGGCTATATTTTACGCAATGAGGACGGGCAGGGCTGCTCGGCCACCGATATCGGCGTGCTGGACGTGAGCCATATCCTTTCGGACGGGAGCATCCGGCCCACCTTCCGCCAGGGCGCGGCCCTGCTGCCCAGCCAGGAAAAGGCGCAGGCTGCGGCGCAGCAGGCCCAGGACGAAGCCGCCGCGCAGGCCGGCTGACCGCGCATCAACAAAAAAGGGGAGCAAACCATGAAACTGAACCAGCTTTTGCAGGGTGTGGACTGTGTGCTGCCGGCCGGCAGCGCCGATACGGAGATCTGCGATATCGTGTACGACAGCCGCAAGGTGCGGCCGGGCGTGCTGTTTGTGTGCATCGTGGGCACCCAGCGCGACAGCCACGACTATGCGGCGGAATGCGCGTCAAAGGGCGCTGCGGCTTTGCTGGTGCAGCACGAGGTGGAACTGCCCGCGGGCGCGGCGCTGCCGGTGGTGCGGGTGCAGAACACCCGCCTGGCCATGGCGCTGGCCAGCGCCAACCTGTTTGGCCGGCCGGCGGAGCAGATGACGCTGATCGGCGTAACGGGCACCAAGGGCAAAACCACCACCACCCACATGATCAAAAGCGTGCTGGAGGCCGCTGGCCGTAAGGTGGGCATGATCGGCACCAACGGCGTGTATTGCCAGGGCAGCCACCGCGCCACGGTGAACACCACGCCGGAAAGCTACGAGCTGCAAAAGACCTTTCGGGAATTTCTGGACGCCGGCTGCGACACGGCGCTGATGGAGGTGTCCAGCCAGGGGCTGATGATGGACCGGGTGGCCGGCATCCGCTATGACGTGGGTGTGTTTACCAATCTTTCGCCCGACCACATCGGCCCGGGCGAGCATGCCAGCTTTGAGGAGTACCGCGGCTGGAAAGGCAAGCTGTTCCAGCGGTGCAGTGTGGGCGTGGTCAATGCAGACGACCCCAACGCTGCCCCGCTGCTGGAGGGCCACACCTGCCGCTTGGTGCGCTACGGCGTGGCCGGCACCGCGGGTCAGATGGCCGGCGGGACCGATTATACGGCCGACCGGGAATACCGGCTGCTGCGCACGCCCGCGATGCTGGGCGTGGAATTTGGTGTGGCCGGGCCGGCCGGCGCCCGCATGACCGTGCAGGTGGGCATGCCGGGGCAGTTCAGCGTGTACAACGCGCTGGCCACCCTTGCCACCGCCCGGGTGCTGGGCATCCCGGACGACGCGATCCAAAAGGGCCTTGCCTCCTGCGTGGTCAAGGGCCGGGTGGAGCTGGTGCCCATCAGCAGCCGGTTCACCCTTTTGCTGGACTACGCCCACAACGAAGTATCCGCCGAGAGCCTGCTGGAAACGCTGCGCGCCTACCGCCCGCACCGGCTGGTGGTGGTGTTTGGCTGCGGCGGCAACCGTTCCAAACTGCGCCGCTACGGCATGGGCGAGGTGTGTGCCCGCATGGCGGATTTCTCCATCCTGACCGAGGACAACAACCGCTTTGAAAAAGTGGAGGATATCCTGGCGGACATCCGCGAAGGTATGCGCAAGGGCAACCCCGACGCCCGTTTTGTGGAGATCCCCGACCGGCTGGACGCGCTGCATTACGCCGTGGATCACGCCGAGGACGGCGACCTGATCGCGGTGATCGGCAAAGGGCACGAGACCTACCGCGACCGCATGGGCGAAAAAACGCCGTTTGACGAACGGGCGCTGCTGGAGGAATACGCCGCGCAGACCAAGCTGCAATAAAGCGGAACCAGACCCAAATAAAAAAGGGAGCCTTTTCAAAAGGCTCCCTTTCTTTATCCGGAGATTCCCCGGGCAAACCGGGCCGGGGCTTACAATACGCGCACGCGGATCACGGCGGGAATGGCCGACAGCTTTTTGCTCAGCGTGGAATCCACCGGGCCGGTGGCGTCCAGCATGGTATAGGCCATGTCCTTTTTGCTCTTGTTCACCATGTTTTCGATGTTCAGCCCGGCTTCGGTGGTCAGGGCGGTGATGCGGCTGATCATGCCCGGCTCGTTTTTGTGGATGATGCAGATGCGCTTGCCGGCCGCGCGGGGCTGGTGCACCTCGGGCATGTTCACCGAATGGGTGATGTTGCCGTTTTTCAGGTAATCGGAGATCTCCGCCGCCGCCATCACGGCGCAGTTGTCCTCCGCTTCGGGGGTGGAGGCGCCCAGGTGAGGCGTGCAGATCACGCCGTGCCGGCCCAGCAGCGCCTCGCAGGGGAAGTCGGTCATGTAGCAGCTCACCTTGCCGGTGTCCAGCGCGTCCAGCAGCGCGTCGTTGTTTACCAGCTCGCCGCGGGCGTAGTTCAGGATCTTTACGCCGTCGCGGCACAGCGCCAGCGTCTGGGCGTTGATGGTGTCCTTGGTGGCGGGCAGGTAGGGGATGTGCAGCGTCAGGTAATCGCAGCGGGGCAGCATATCGTTCAGGTTGATGCAGTGCTGCACCTGGCCGCTCAGGCTCCAGGCCGCGTCGATGGAGATGTATGGGTCGTAGCCAAACACCTCCATGCCCAGGTCGATGGCGTTGTTGGCCACCTTGGCGCCGATCGCGCCCAGGCCGATCACGCCCAGCGTCTTACCCTTGATCTCGTTGCCCACAAACTGCTTTTTGCCTTTTTCCACGCTTTTGGCCATGGCCGGGTCGCCGGCAAGACCCAGCGTCCACTGGGCGGCGGCGGCCACGTTGCGGCTGCCCGCGATCAGCATGCCGGTCACCAGCTCGGCAACGGCATTGGCGTTGGCGCCGGGGGTGTTGAACACCACGATGCCCTGCTCGCTGCACCGGTCCAGCGGGATGTTGTTTACGCCTGCGCCGGCGCGGGCAATGGCCAGCAGGTTGGGCTTGAACTCCATGCTCAGCATGTCGGCGCTGCGCACCAGAATGCCGTCGGGCGCGTCGCATTCCACGACGGTCTCCACCAGAGTGTGGGGCGGC
>CAMFSB010000229.1 GCA_945982465.1 uncultured Faecalibacterium sp.
CGCGCCAGCGCGGGGTTTTCCTAGGAGCCGCGCAGCAGCAAGGCGGCGTATTCCGCCCGGAAAGCGGCCAGCTCCGGCTCGAAGCGCGCGTCGGCGCGCAGGGCGTACGCCGTGCCCCGCACCCGGCCAAACTGCCGCAGCGTGTCATAATAGCCTAATTCCATGTTGCGGCGCGCCACCTGCGGCTGAAAGCGCAGGATGTCGCCCAGATCCCAGTGGCTTTCGATGACGGTGGTGGGCAGACCCGAAAAATTGGGCCGCGTGATGCCAATGCCGTCCACATTCACGCACAAAAGCTGCTCGGCCCCCATGCGCTTGGCCAGGCCAAAGGGCATGTTGTCGCTGTAGCCGCCGTCCAGATATTTGACCCCGTCGATCTCCCGTGCGCGGATGGCCGGGAAGCAGGCTGCGCTTGCCATCAAATAATCCTTGACCATGCCCTGCGGGATCTCATCCAGCGTCAGCTCGCGGGCGCGCAGGCCTCGCCGTTCCACCGTTACCAGCCCAAACTGGATGCGGGCGCGGCGCAGCGCGTCCTCGTCCAGCACGCGCTCCACAATCTGCTCCAGCGGGGTCACATCCAGGCCGCCGTTTTTAACCACGTCCTGCAAAAACTGGTGCAGCTCCGAAAGGCCCCGCTCTTCGGGCAGGGTCATCACGTCGCTGTCGCCGATGGTCAGCCACATATCCCGCGCCACTTCGTACTGATCCAATACGAACATGGCGCCGTTCAGGCAGCCCACGCTGGTGCCGGTGATGATATCCGGCTGCCAGCCCAGCTCGCACAGCGCGCGCCACACGCCCACCTGATAGCTGCCCTTGGCCCCGCCGCCGGCCAGTACCAATGCCTTCTGCATCTGCAAACTCCCTCCCGTCCTGCTGGATCGTATGCCTAAAACCAGTATAGCATACATTCGTGTGAACTTTCTGTAACAGGTGCGGGCTTTTCCCCGCAAAGCGGCCGGCTTGTGGTATGATAAGAGCAAGCGGCATGTAAAAGGGGGGATGCCCGTGGCCCGCTGGGTGATTTTTGATATGGACGGCACGCTGACCGACAGCATGGCCGTGTGGGACGAGGTGCCCGCCCGGCTGCTGGCACGATTTGGAAAAACCCCCGCGCCCGACCTGCGCCGGCGGCTTCTGCCGCTGGGGATGGAGCAGACCGCCCGGCTGATGATCGCCGAGTATGCCTTGCCTGTGACTGGGGCGGAGTTTGCCGCCCTGGCTGCCGCCTGCGTGCGCGAGGGCTACCGGCAGGTGGGCCTGTGCCCGGGCGCGGCGCAGCTGGTGCGCGCGCTGGCCGGGCAGGGTGCGCGGCTGTGCGTGGCCAGCGCCACGCCGGAGCCGCTGTGCCGCGAGGTGCTGGCCCGGCTGGGGCTGTTGCCGTATTTTGAATTTGTGGCGTCGGGCCAAAAGGATACGCCCGCGCTGTATCTGGCCTGCATGGAGCGGCTGGGCGCGCCGTGCCCGGCCCAAACCGTGGTGTTCGAGGACGCGCCCCACGCCGTGCGCACCGCAAAGGCCGCGGGCTTTTACACCGTGGCGGTGGCCGAGCCGCACGCCGCGGCCGACACGCCGCAGCTGCGCGCGCTGGCCGACCGGTACCTGCTCTCGCTGGCGGAGTACCTGCCCGGCGTGCAGGCGTAAGCGCCGCAGTAAACCGGCGTTATTCCAAATCGCCCGTCAGGCACAGCACGGCCGCCAGCGCCGCCAGCGGCGCGGTCTCGCAGCGCAGGATGCGCGGGCCAAGGCCCACCTGCTTTGCCCCGGCCTGCACGGCCATGGCGGCTTCCTCGGGGGCAAAGCCGCCCTCGGCCCCGGTCACCAGCGCGATGCGCAGCCGCCGTGCCGGGGCGCCGCTTTGCGCGGTGGCAAAGTCCGCCTGCGCCTGCCGCAGCACACCGGCCAGCGGCGCGCCGCCGCCCTCGTAAAAGAACAGCACCAGATCGTATTGGCCAAAGCTGCGGCACACCGCGCCGAAGTTGGGCAGCGGCAGCGCCACATCTGGCACCACGCCCCGGCCGCACTGCTTGGCGGCCTCCAGCGCAATGCGGTTATAGCGCAGGTTTTTCTGCTCCTCTTTTTTGGGGGCGGCCACGCAGTAGCGGCTGAAAAACGGCACCACATGGGCCGCGCCCAGTTCCACGCCGTGCTGGATGATCTGTTCCAGCTTGTCCTGCTTGGGGTAGCCGGCCAGCAGCGTCAGTTCCACGCCCGGCTCGGCCACACTGGGGTAACCCTCTTGCACGGTAAATTCTACGCTCTCCTGGCCAAAGCCGGTCACGGTGGCGGTGTATTCCACGGCATTGCCGTCGCACAGGATCACCGTGTCGCCCGGCCGCGCGCGCATCACGCGGGCCAGATGATGGGCGTCCGCCCCGCGCAGCACAGCGCGGCCGCCGGCGATCTCGGTGGTAAAATAGCGGTGCGGCATTTGAACTCTCCTTTCAGCGCAGCGGCCAGCGTATCAGGCTTTGGCGCACACGATGCACTCCCACCCGCGCTTTTCGCGCACGGCCAGCACCTGCAGCCCGGCGGCCTGCAAGGCGGCCAGCACCTCGTCCTTGCGGGTGTCGATGATGCCGCTGGCGATGAACACGCCGCCGTCGGCCAGCAGGCCGGGCACGGCAGGGCACAGGCTGATGATGGCCGCCGCCACGATGTTGGCGGTGATCACATCGTACCGGCCGCTGGCCTTGTCGGACAGATCGCCCACCAGCACGGTCAGCCGGTCGGCCACGCCGTTCAGCGCGGCGTTTTCGCCGGCGGTGCGCACGGCCACCGGGTCGATATCCACGCCCTCGGCGGCGGCCGCGCCCAGCTTGAGCGCCGCAATGGCCAGAATGCCGCTGCCGGTGCCGATGTCCAGCACCCGTTCGCCGCCGCGGATGCGTTCGTCCAGCGCTTCCAGGCACAGGCTGGTGGTTTCGTGGCCGCCGGTACCGAACGCAAGGCCCGGGTCCAGCACTAGTTTGACCCGGTCGGTCTCGTACTGCTGCCAGCTGGGCACAACGGCCAGCCGCCGGCCGATCTCCATAGGGTGATAGTATTTGCGCCAGCCGTTCTGCCAATCCTCCTGCTCCACGCCCGCGGTGTCCAGCGTATAGCGGATACCGGCCGCGTCCAGCCGGGCGCGCAGCAGCGCCAGCGTTTCGGCGGGCTGGGCGTCGGGCTGCACATACAGGTGCACGATCACCGTGTCGCGGGGCTTGTCCAGCAGTTCCTGCTCGATCAGGTCCACGTGGGCGATCTGCTCCACCTGCTGTTCCAGGTCCGAGTAATCCTCAATGTAGATGCCGCCGTCGGCGATCAGCGTGGCGACGGCCTCGGCCGCTTCGGCGTCGGCCTGGGCAACGGTCAGGCGAATATCGGTCCATTCCATAACGGATCATCCTCCGAAAAAATTGATCAGGGGGGCGCTCGCACCGGCGGCGCGCCCGCTGCTCCTATTATACACCAAAAGCCCCGCAAAAGGGAGAACCTGCGCAAAATACCGCGCCCTGCGCCCACAGGCGGGCGGGGCTGCACCCCCCATACGCCACAACAAAACAGAAAGCGAGGAACCAATCATGCAGTGGAGACTGCTGACCCCGGCCGAGATGGCCGATGTGTACGAAAACCAGATGCGGCGGGACTTCCCGCCCGAGGAGCTCAAGCCGCTGGCGTCGATCCTGGAGCTGATGGCCCGGGGCGACTGCCGCGGCTTCGGCGTGTTCGACGCGCCGGAAAGCGA
>CAMFSB010000230.1 GCA_945982465.1 uncultured Faecalibacterium sp.
GGCATCGGCGCAGGAGGTGTTTTCAGCGGCTGGCAGTGGCAGGAGTGGCTGCCCGTGGCCCTGGGGTGCCTGGCAGGCTTTTTGCTGTTGCAATGGCCGGGCGCAGGCAAAGGGGCAAAACGATGGCTGCCGGCTGCGGCTGCGGCGGCAGGCCTTGCGCTGTGGGTCGTGCTGGCCGTACAGTTTGTGGCCGAAAGCCTGGGCTGGCTCCCGGCCGGGCAGATCGCGGTATGTGTGCTGCAGCGGCTGGCGCTGCACGGCGGTTTTGTGCCCGCGCTGACGCTGGCCGCGTCGGTTCGCCGTCTGCGCAGAACCCGTCCGGAACCGGAACGATGAACAAGCCGGCCCGGATTTTGCACTGAAAGCTGATATAGAATAGAAGAAGCTCCATCCATTCCGCCCCGGTGGGAAACGGCATCCCACCGGCGCGGTTTTTGTGTGGGTATACCAGGAAGGAGAAATCCGTGCGGCTTCGCCCCGTCTGCCCTCCGCTTTCTTTTGCCGCCGGCACCGCTTTTTTGCCGCAGTTTATTCATCCCCCCTTTTCTACGGACGCGTTTTCGTGTAGAATAACTCTGTGCTCATGAAACTCTGCGCCCATGCGCTGCCTTGTGCAGCCAAACGGCGCAGCCCGGCGCGCCGCGTCGTAAAAAAGGAAGGTCGTATATGCTGCAAACCCCCGAACGCCCGGAGATCAAGGTGCTGGCCCTGGATCTGGACGGCACCCTCACCAACAGCCAGAAGATCATCACGCCCCGCACCCGTGCCGCGCTGGACGCCGCCGTTGAAAAAGGCGTCACCATCGTGCTGGCCTCCGGCCGGCCCACGGTGGGTGTGCGCCCTGTGGCCGAGCAGCTGGATCTGCCGCGCCGGGGCGGGTGCATCCTGTCGTACAACGGCGGCACCGTGGTGGACTGCACCACCTGGCACACGCTGTATAAAAAACGGCTGCCCGCGGCCATCGTGCCCGAGCTGTGCGCCTTTGCCGCCCGGCAGGACGTGGCGGTTTTGACCTACGATGACCGGGGCATCGTCACCGAGCGCCCCGACGACCCCTGGGTGCAGCAGGAGGCAGCCATCAACCACATCCCTGTGCACCGGGTGGAGGATCTGGCTGTGTATGTCAACTACCCGGTCAGCAAGATGCTGTTCGCGCTGGACCCCGCCCGCATGGACCAGGTGGAGGCCGCGGCCCAAAAGCGTTTTGCCGGCCGGCTGGATGTGTACCGGTCCTGCGGGTTCTTTCTGGAAGCCATGCCGCTGGGCGTGACCAAGGACGCGGGCCTGGCGGCGCTGCTGGGGCGCATGGGCCTGTGCCGCAAAAACCTGATGGCCTGCGGCGACGGCATGAACGATCTGCCCATGCTGCGCTACGCGGGCGTGGGCGTGGCCATGCAGAACGCCGACGCCGCCGTCAAGCTGGGGGCGGATTACGTCACCCGGGCCGATAACGACCACGACGGCGTGGCCGAGGCCGTGGAGCTGTTTATCCTGAACGGCTGAGCGCCGCCGCCCGGCCCCAAGGGCCGGCCATACCACACGCGCGCCTGCGGCGCGCAAAGCAGGGGAAGATCACATGACAGAAGAAAAGTCCTTGATCGTATTTGATCTGGAATGGAACATCGGCTATAAGCCGTACACCTTTAACTATCACGGCGTGGAGCAGGTGCTGCGCGGCGAGATCATCGAGATCGGCGCGGTGCGCATCGACCGGGATGCCAACGTGCTGGATACCTTTTCCATCCGGCTGCGGCCGCGCATTTTCCGCAAATTGCAGCATCATGTGGCCAAGGTGACGGGCCTGACCCAGGCCGACCTGGACAAGGGCGAGCCCATCGCCCAGGGGCTGCGCCGCTTTATGCAGTGGTGCGGGCCGGACGCGGAATTTGCCGAATGGGGCATGGACGATGTGCCGGTGCTCAAGCAGAACCTGTTTTTGTGCAGCCTGGACGAGAGCCGCCCCGCGCGCTGGTATGATCTGCAGCGCATCTTTCTGAGCCAGCGCCCCCGCGCCGAGGGCGAGGGTATGACGCTGGAAAGCGTGGTCACCCGGCTGGGTATCCCGATGGAACGGCCGTTCCACGACGCGCTCAGCGATACGCTGTACACCGCCGACGTGTGCCGCATGCTGGATCTGCGCCGCGGCCTGGCCGAATACCCCGACGAGGACGCCCTGCTGCGGGAGAGCCTGTGCCCGCCGCCGGGCGATTACCGGGATTTTACGGTGTTCCGCGGCTATGTGCAGCGCGAAGCCTACCGTATGCTGCCCGCCATCAGCCAGACGCCCTGCCCGGTGTGCGGGGCGGTGCTGGAGCCGGACGAGGTCTGGATGAAGCGGGGCAGCAGCACCTACTATTCGCTGTGCCGCTGCCCGGCGTGCGCCGGCGGCGCGGGACCGGCGGGCCGGGGGGTGTTCACCCGGTTCCGACTGCTGCGGCTGGACGGGCTGCACTGGAGCTTTGCCCGCTGCACCGAACTGCCCGGCGAGGAAAAGCTGGCCCAGTGGCACAAGCAGAAAAAAGCCGCGCTGGAACGGCAGAAGCGCCGCGAAAAGCAGGCCGCCGCCGGGCAGGAATGACCCGGCGCCCGCTCATTTTGCGCGAACATACGCCCCGGCCCTGCGTTTTGCGGAGGCCGGGGCGTTTGCATGCCGCGGGGCTGTAATATTTTGGCAGGCTGTGTCGTTTTATGGTTGTGAACAGAAAGGCGGCGCAGGACAACATGGCACGGCATGGCAGCAAACCGATCTACGGGCATGGGCGGCGGCGGGCGGCAGTGGCCCGGCGGCGCAGGGCGCTGGTGCGCGCCGCTGCGCTGGCGGCGGCCACGGCGGCCTTTTTGGGACTGGCGTATGCGGCCGGCCGGCTGCTGGCCCGGCCGGCCCGCGAAGAGGAGCCGCCTGCGCCCCGGTACACGGGCACGGCCCCGTTTGCGGTGGCGGTGGACGCGGGCCACGGCGGCAAGGACAACGGCGCGGTGGGGCTGGCGGTGGAAAAGGACCTGACCGCCGCCACCGCCGCCGCGCTGACCGCCCTGCTGGAGGCAGACCCCAATTTTACGCCGGCGGCCACGCGGGCGGAGTACGACGAGGCGGCCACCCCCAGCCAGCGCGCCGAGGCCGCAAACCAGCAGGGGGCGCAGCTGCTGGTGTCCATCCACTGCAATTCCGACCCGACGGGCACCGCTTCGGGGCTGGAATGTTACCCTCTGCCGCCGGCCAGCGCCCGGCACGCCAACAGCCTGTTTTTCGCGCAGAGCATCGCAGCGGAGATGCAGGCCGCCGGCCAGTCACTGCGCGGCACGCAGGGCATCCGCTATGCGTATTACAGCGGCAACGATAAAATTCTGGTGGACGCGGGCGGCGCTGACCGCTACGACTTGCCCACCTTCGGCATTCTGGAAAGGGCCGCCTGCCCGGCGGTGCTGGTGGAACAGTGCTTTGTAACCAGTGAAGCGGACGTAGCTGCCTTTGGCACCGAAGAGGGCTGCCGCACGGCGGCGCGGTGCTATTACCGCGCCATCTGCGCCTATTTTGACACCCAGCCGATGGAATGAGACCATCAAACAAGGCCCCCGCGCTGCGCGCGGGGGCCTTGTTGTCTGCTTCAAAAAGGGATCTGCTGCGTTGGGAATAGCCGGCTGTGCACCCGCCGCCCCAAAAGCGGGGCGGCAGAGCGGGGCAGGGCACGCGCACATCCTCGGCGGCGGCTCTAG